>JBOGOU010000245.1:0-13967 GCA_050748205.1 Pyrinomonadaceae bacterium
CTTGTGTACGGTCCACTTGTAGGCGGGACTTGAACGATCCACCCACTTCCGTGGGTGGGATTTCCATTATTCTCACAGCGTTGATTGCGACTGTCCTTATCCTCTCTCTTCTTGAGAACTCCGTGTAATTCGCGTCTTTATTGGTTTTCAAATCCGCAATCCGAAATTCGCAATCCGAAATTCCCTTGAGGTGAGCGCGAAATTTATGAGCAGCAAAAAATAATCAATTAGCCAAGTCCTTTGGAAAGAGGTAGATTGCTCAGGCTGAGTAACCCGTGTAAGTGGTTGCTCTGGGCGGGGTCCGCAAGACCGGTAATGACCAATTCTGCTACACCACCAGTGTCTTTTGCATCGGCAGTTTCGCCGCGCGCTGACGGAAGTCTCGTGATCGTAGGCGTGCTTACTTCAATTCTACCCGTCACGAAGGACACCACGTGATGGCCTGTTGCTAACAATCAGGGCTCCTTGCACAGGCCATCAACACACCAGGGTTGATGGCCTTTGTGCTTTTCAGGTGGCATGGACTTTAGTCTGTGCTTTCTTGCTAGGGCGACAAACACAGAGTGAAGTCTGGTGCCACGATTAATGCCGGTTTCAGAGAAGGAGCTGCGGAGAATGACCCAGTTGGGCACTCCAAATAAGCAGGGCTTATACGACCCACGCTACGAGCACGACGCCTGTGGTACGGGGTTCGTCGTGGACATTAAGGGCCGCAAATCTCAAGACATTGTGCAAAAGGCAATCCAGGTATTGCTTAACCTGGAACATCGCGGCGCGTGCGGGAGCGAGAAGAACACCGGGGACGGTGCTGGGATTCTCTTGCAGATCCCCCACCGGTTTCTCGCCTCAGAGTGCGATCAACTGAGGATCAGTCTGCCGCGGCCGGGGGAGTACGCCGTGGGCATGGTCTTCCTCCCGACGGACGAGGAGGGACGGCTGCAATGCGAGCACCTGTTCGAGGAGATTGTGCGCGAAGAAGGTCAGTCTGTACTCGGCTGGCGGTCTGTGCCTACGGATAATTCAACCCTTGGTCCCACAGCCAAAGCCTCCGAACCGGTTATTAAGCAGATTTTCATTGGACGGGGTGATTTCATCAACGTCGGAACCGGCATTGCCGACGATCTTGCGTTCGAGCGCAAGCTCTGCATTATTCGCAAGCGGATCAGCAAGGCAGCGAAGCGTGGCATTCACGAGCGCCGAATGTTCTACGTCCCGAGTATCTCCTGCCGGACCATCGTCTATAAGGGCATGCTCACTGCCCGGCAGTTGCCGTGCTTTTATCCTGACCTGCGCGAACCTTCGGTTGAAACAGCCCTGGCGTTGGTGCACTCGCGTTTCAGCACCAACACCTTTCCCAGTTGGGCGCGTGCTCACCCTTATCGCTATATCGCTCACAACGGCGAGATCAACACCCTGCGCGGCAACATTAACTGGATGCGCGCTCGCGAAAGCAAATTCGAATCGAAGTTTTTTGGGCAGGAAATACACAAGATCCTGCCCGTAATCGACACCGATGGCAGCGACTCAGCAATGTTCGATAACGTTTTAGAGATGCTGACGCTAACAGGCCGCTCTCTTCCGCACGCGATGATGATGATGATTCCGGAGCCCTGGAATGGTCACGAATCGATGAGCGAGGGAAAGAAGGCGTTCTACGAATATCACTCCTGCTTGATGGAGCCGTGGGATGGGCCCGCATCTATCGCTTTCACTGACGGTGTCAAGATCGGCGCAGTGCTGGATCGAAATGGGCTGCGCCCCTCGCGTTATTACGTAACAAAAGACGATCTCGTGGTTATGGCTTCTGAGGTGGGCGTACTTGATATTCCCGCCGACCGGGTCCTACGCAAAGGACGCCTACGCCCGGGCCGCATGTTTCTTGTAGATACGGAAGCTGGCCGCATCGTCGACGATGAAGAACTCAAGCACCAGATAGCAACCGAGCATCCTTACGGGCGGTGGCTGAATGATAACCTTGTCGATCTAGATCAACTTCCCAATTCAACTCGAGTCTGTGACGAAAGTCACGCCACAGTGCTGCAACGGCAGCAAGTCTTCGGCTACACAAATGAGGAATTGAAGCTCCTCATCGCCCCGATGGCGATCGACGGCAACGAGGCTGTCGGATCAATGGGCTCCGATACACCGCTGGCCGTTCTCTCCGAACGACCGCAACTACTCTACAACTATTTCAAACAACTTTTTGCGCAGGTTACTAACCCGCCAGTGGATGCGATTCGCGAAGAGCTAATCATGTCAACTGACACCACTATCGGTCCCGAGGCGAACATGCTGGAGCCGTCACCTGAGTGCGCGCGCCTCATTAAACTTCCTTCGCCGATTCTCACGAACGCTGAAGTCGAAAAACTGCGAGACCTCGGCGACCCGGCTAGTCAGGCGGGAGACACTAAATTCAAAGCAATCACTCTAGCGATGCATTTTGCTGTTAGTGAGGGCGGGCGTGGTTTGGAAGGCGCGCTCGATGATCTTTGCCGGCAAGCGAGCGCCGCGATAAGCGGCGGTTACGGAATCATCATTCTTTCCGACCGGGGCGTTACACGCGAACTGGCTCCGATCCCGGCGCTGCTCGCGGTTGCCGCTATACATCACCACCTGATTCGAGAAGGCACCCGCACGCACGTTGGTTTTGTGATTGAGAGCGGTGAACCGCGCGAAGTACACCATTTCGCGCTCCTGCTTGGCTATGGCGCGGCGGCGGTTAACCCCTATCTCGCTTTCGAAACGTTGCACGACATGATTGCCCGCGGTCTGCTGAGCGGCGTCGCTTTTACTAAGGCGGTTAGGAACTACACCAAGGCGATCGACAAAGGCATCGTCAAGGTGATCTCGAAGATGGGGATTTCGACGATCCAGAGTTACTGCGGCGCTCAAGTCTTCGAGGCGCTCGGTCTGAGAGAGGACTTTGTCGATCGGTATTTCACCTGGACTCCCTCGCGCATTGGCGGCGTCGGGTTGGACGTGATTGCCGAAGAGGTGAGGCTGCGACACCGGCAGGCTTTCCCTTCCAAGTCATATCGCCAGGCGGAGTATCCGCTCATTGAAGGCGGGCAGTACCAGTGGCGGCGGGAAGGCGAACTGCACCTGTTCAACCCGGAAACGATTCACAAACTCCAGTATGCCTGCCGTGCGAACAACTACAAGGCGTTCAAAGAATACAGTGAATTAGTGAATAACCAGTCGCGCCGTCTCTGTACGCTGCGTGGTTTGATGGAACTCAAGTTGGCGCGTCATCCGATTCCAATCGAGGAAGTCGAGCCGGTGACGGAAATCCTCAAGCGCTTCAAAACCGGCGCGATGTCTTATGGTTCCATCAGCAAAGAGGCGCATGAGGCGTTGGCCATTGCGATGAACCGCATTGGCGGCAAGAGCAACACGGGTGAAGGAGGCGAGGACCCGGATCGTTACGTGCCAGAAGCGAACGGCGACTCCCGCAATAGCCGAATCAAACAAGTCGCGTCCGGTCGTTTTGGAGTAACCAGTCACTACCTGGTTAATTCGCAGGAACTGCAGATCAAGATTGCCCAGGGCGCCAAGCCTGGTGAAGGCGGACAGCTTCCGGGGCACAAGGTTTATCCGGCGATCGCCAGGGTCCGGTATTCGACACCGGGCGTAGGACTGATCTCGCCACCACCGCATCACGATATTTATTCCATCGAAGACCTTGCCGAATTGATTTATGACCTGAAGAACGCGAATCACCACGCGCGTATCAGCGTAAAGCTCGTTGCCGAGGTAGGCGTCGGCACCATTGCCGCGGGTGTCGCCAAAGCTAAGGCTGACGTGGTGCTGATCAGTGGCCACGATGGCGGCACTGGCGCGTCGCCCCTTTCGAGTATTAAGCACGCAGGAGTGCCTTGGGAGCTGGGTCTCGCCGAAACACACCAGACGCTGGTGCTCAACGACCTGCGCAGCCGCATAACAATCGAGACAGACGGACAACTTAAGACCGGTCGCGACGTGGTTATAGCGGCTTTGCTCGGCGCTGAAGAGTTTGGTTTTGCTACGGCGCCACTCGTGAGTTTGGGTTGCATTATGATGCGCGTCTGCCACTTGAACACGTGTCCCGTCGGCGTTGCCACCCAGGACCCGAAGCTGCGCGAGAAGTTCAGCGGCGATCCGGCGCATGTTGCCAACTTCATGAACTTCATAGCGCAGGAGGTGCGCGAGTTGATGGCCGCACTGGGCTACCGAACCATCAACGAAATGATCGGCCGCACCGAATGTATCGAGATGCGTACTGGCATCGAGCAATGGAAAGCTCGTGGTCTCGACTTCGCAAACATACTCTATCAGCCGATCGTGCCGGAGACGGTAGGTCGCTATTGCCAGATCACACAGGACCACGGACTGGAGCAATCGTTAGACACCACAACACTGCTGGAATTGTGTAAGCCGGCGCTGGAGGACGGTACGCCGGTCTCGGCGACTATGCCGATCCGCAATGTCAATCGCGCCGTGGGCACCATGCTTGGTAGTTGTGTGACTCGCCGCTACGGCGCGGAAGGCTTACCACCTGACACCATCCGGCTGCATTTCAACGGTTCCGCTGGCCAGAGTTTTGGCGCCTTCGTGCCTCGTGGATTAACGCTCAAACTTGAAGGTGACGCGAACGACTATATAGGCAAAGGACTGTCTGGGGGCAAGATCATTGTTTGTCCGCCTCAGGACGCCACATTCAACACGCAGGACAATGTGATTATCGGCAACGTAGCGTTTTATGGCGCCACCGGCGGCGAAGCGTACATCTCTGGTGTGGCCGGCGAGCGGTTTTGTGTGCGCAACAGCGGAGTTTCGGCGGTGGTGGAAGGAGTAGGCGATCACGGCTGCGAGTACATGACTGGTGGACGCGTGATCGTACTCGGCCAAACTGGCCGAAACTTCGCTGCGGGTATGTCGGGCGGCATCGCGTATGTGCTTGATGAGGCTGGTGATTTTTCGAGTCTTTGTAACAAGGAAATGGTGCAACTAACGACGGTGGAAGAGACAGAGGAGATCGAGTTCATCAAGAACATGATCTTCAGCCACGCCGAGAATACCGGCAGTTGCCGCGCCACCGAGGTGCTTCTTGCCTGGGACAGGTTGCTGCCGAAGTTTGTTCGCGTCATGCCGCACGATTACCGAAGAGTGCTCGAGGCGCAGAAGCAAATGAGAGACAGGGGGATGACGCAAGAACTGGCGGAGATGGCTGCGTTTGAACAGAACCATGCCTTAGCCCGCGCGGCAGGGCAATGAAGAATTTCGAATTTCGGATTGCGAATTTCGAATTTGCAAAGACAGCCGCGGATTCACGCAGATGAACGCGGAAAAATTTCGGATTTCGGATTTCGAGTTGCGAATTTGGAAAAATAGCCGCGGATTCACGCAGATAAAACGCGGATCTGAACAAAACAAGAAAAAGAAGGAAGGCACATTGAGCGGAAAGGGTTCACATCAATTTGAAAGAGAGACTGGAAGACTCAGTTTAGGAAAGGCGTTTTCAGATTCGCGTAATCCGCGTTAATCCGCGGCTCATTAGGTCTTTAAATCCGCAATTCGCAATTCGCAATCCGAAATTCTGATTATGGGCAAACCGACGGGATTCATGGAATACACACGGACCTTACCAGTTGTCCGGAAGCCGGAGGAGCGTATATCCGATTGGCGCGAATTTCATCTCCACTCTCCCGAGCAGGCGCTGCGCGATCAAGGCTCCCGTTGTATGGATTGTGGCGTGCCCTTTTGCCATACAGGCAAGATGATAGCTGGAGCTGCTTCCGGGTGTCCGATCAACAATCTGATTCCCGAATGGAACGATCTGGTCTACCAGGGTCATTGGCGCGAAGCGCTTACTCGCCTCCATCAAACCAACAACTTCCCGGAGTTCACCGGGCGAGTGTGTCCCGCGCCATGCGAAGGCTCGTGCGTGCTTGGTATCAGCGATAGCCCGGTAACGATCAAGAGCATCGAGCAAGCCATCATTGACAAAGCATTCGAGGCAGGTTGGGTTCTTCCTGAACCTCCCCCCGTGCGGACTGCTAGACAAGTTGCAGTGGTTGGCTCAGGCCCAGCCGGACTGGCTTGTGCCGCCCAACTCAATCGCGTCGGTCATTCCGTAACTGTTTTCGAACGATCCGATCGCGTCGGGGGCCTCCTCATGTACGGCATTCCGAACATGAAACTCGAAAAGACGGTGGTCCAACGTCGAGTGGACCTGCTGGCCCAAGAGGGCATTCAGTTCGTCACTAGCACGCTTGTCGGGCAAGACTACGAGGCCGAGCGACTGATGAAAGAGTTTGAAGCTGTCGCCCTTTGCGGTGGTGCTAGACGACCGCGCGATCTGGCCCTGGAAGGCCGCAGCCTAAAAGGAATTCATTTCGCGATGGATTTTCTTCACGGCAATACCAAGAGCCTGCTTGATAGCAACCACGAAGATGGGCGGTTTCTCTCGGCGAAAGACAAAGACGTAATCGTGATCGGCGGCGGCGACACCGGTACAGACTGTGTGGGAACAGCGCTGCGCCACGGTTGCAGGAGTCTGGTGCAATTCGAAATTCTAGCGAAGCCGCCTGAGGTTCGCGCGGAAGACAATCCTTGGCCGCAGTGGCCCAAGGTTTACCGGCTTGATTACGGGCAGGAAGAAGCGGCGGCCGTCTTCGGTCGAGACCCGCGAACTTACTGCGTGATGAGCAAGCGGTTTCTAGGCGACCAGAACGGCTCGGTTCGCGCTGTGCAGACGGTGCAGACTGAATGGGGCAGTGGCAATGGCAGTGGAGGTTGGTCCGGGCCGCGAGAGATCCCCGGGACCGAAAGAGAATGGCCGGCGCAGATGGTCCTCCTGGCCATGGGCTTTCTTGGTCCAGAGACTGCCGGTTTGCTGTCTCAGTTAGGCGTGTTGATTGATGAGCGCGGCAACGTTGCTGTTGACGAGGACAAGATGACGAGCGTGCCGAAGGTCTTTGCTGCCGGTGACATGGCGAGAGGGCAGTCGCTTGTGGTTTGGGCCATTTCCGATGGCCGTCGGGCCGCTAAAGGAAATGATCGGTTCTTGATGGGAGAAACGGCGCTTCCTTAGCGGGATATGAAATCCGAGATCTGAGACTCTGAAATTTGAGATCTGAAATATCTGAAATCTGAAATTTGAAATCTGAGATCTGAAATCTGAGATCTGAAATTTGAGATCTGAAATGTCTGAAATCTGAAATTGACAAAAGAACATGAGCGCACAGCCACAATTACTAATCCCTGTACCCAAGCCGGCGCTTGCGGACCCGATACCGCAGCCGCGCGGGGCTGAGATCTTAATCGAAGCACTTCTGCACGAGGGGGTAGACGAGATCTTCGGTTATCCGGGCGGCGCCGTCCTGCACATCTACGACGAGCTCTGGCGCGCGCGTGATCGCATCACACACTACCTGGTGCGACACGAACAGGGTGCCGTTCATATGGCTGAAGGGTACGCGCGCGCGTCGGGTCGCGTGGGCGTGGCGTTGGTCACGTCGGGACCCGGCGCGACTAACGCAATGACCGGCATTGCCAACGCTTACATGGATTCGACGCCAATTGTTGTGATCACCGGACAAGTGCCAACACCGCTCATCGGCACAGACGCTTTTCAGGAAGTTGATACAGTCGGTATCACGCGCTCCTGCGTCAAGCACAACTACCTGGTCCGCGACGTGCGCGATATGGCGCCGGTCGTGCACGAAGCCTTTCACCTGGCACGTACGGGCAGGCCGGGCCCCATCGTGATTGACATTCCCAAAGACGTGTCAGCGGCGCGAACGTCGTATTCATGTCTCGAGAACATCAGTTTCCCCCTGGTCGAGCGGAAGTCGGCGCCAGACCCGCGCGTGGTGGCCCAGGCCGCATCAGCCATCATGCGATCTGAGCGTCCGGTACTCTACGTGGGTGGCGGTATCACCAATTCCGGCGCTGCGGATGCGCTACTCACCTTCGCCGAGGAGTTGCAATTACCGGTCACGCCGACGCTCATGGGATTGGGCGGTTTCCCTTCGGACCATCCGCTGTGTCTGAACATGCTGGGTATGCACGGCACTTACGCCGCGAACATGGCGATCTCGGAAAGCGACCTGCTAGTCGCCGTTGGCGTACGCTTCGACGATCGCGTGACAGGAAAGCTCGCCACCTTCGCGCCACAGGCGCGCGTTATTCATATCGACATCGATCCGGCGAACATTGGCAAGAATCGCGCTCCGGAGATTTCACTGATCGCCGATGCGCGCGACGCCTTGCTCGCCTTGCGAGCGGAGGTCAAGAGTTACGGTCAGGAGGAGATCGACCAGACGGTCACGCGCAGAGTTGCGTGGTGGCGGCGGCTGCGCGAGTGGCAGCGTGAGCAACCACTGCGTTTCTCGGGCTCAGCAGATCACATCAAGCCTCAATCAGTGATTCGTGAACTGCATCGTTTGACCGACGGTGAAGCTCTTATCGCCACGGATGTCGGTCAACATCAGATGTGGGCCGCACAGTTTTATCCGTTCAAACGCTCACGACAGTGGATAACGAGCGGCGGCCTGGGTGCAATGGGTTTCGGCGTGCCGGCCGCTATCGGCGCGCAGTTAGCGCTTGGCGATCAATTGGTCGTGGCCGTGGTTGGCGACGGCGGTTTCCAGATGACCAATCAGGAGTTGGCCACCGCCGTGCAGTATGACCTGCCGATCAAGGTTTTGATCATGAACAACGGATATCTGGGAATGGTGCGCCAGTGGCAGGAGATGTTTTACGACCGCGCTTACTCGGAGGTTGACCTGTCGGTTTCTCCCGACTTCGTCAAACTCGCAGAAGCTTACGGAGCCTTCGGTGTCCGCGCCACTCGACCCGAAGAACTGTCCGACGTACTCGAAGCTGGCTTATCGAGTAAAGGAGTTGCCGTGATGGATATTGTGGTTTCAAAGGAGGAAAACGTTTTCCCGATCGTGCCGGCGGGCGGAAACTCGCGCGACATGATTGTTGAATAGGAATTTCGGATTTCGGATTGCGAATTTCGAATTTGAAAACAGGCCGCGGATTTACGCAGATAAACGCGGATCTGAGAAAGACAGAATGCAAGATAATTTTCAGGAACAAAAGAGTGCACGTTCAGAACAAAGGAGACCAAATTGTTTCTAGTGGAAACCTCTTCAGATTCGCGTGATCCGCGTTAATCCGCGGCTGATTAGTTTTTCAAATCCGAAATCCGAAATCCGAAATTCGAAATTCGAAATTCTCATGAGGCATACCCTCTCCATAGTTGTTGCTGATCAGCCAGGCGAGCTTTCGCGCATCGTCGGTCTCTTCAGTGCGCGCGGTTTCAATATCGAGACCGTTTCGGTCGGGCAGACGCCCGATCCTCATTGGTCCCGTGTGACTATTGTGACACGCGGCGACGACCGCACCATCGAACAGATCGTAAAGCAGTGTACGAGGCTGGCGCGCGTACGTGAGGTGCAAGACGTCACCATGCAACCGCATATCGAACGCGAGATGGCACTCATTGACGTCGAAGCGACGGCTGGAGCGATGCGCCAGGAAGTGCTAAGTCTGGTTGCTGTCTTTCGTGCCAAGGTCGTGGATATTTCCGACACTGGAATGATCATCGAGGCGTCAGGCAACAAGGAGAAGGTCGAGGCCTTTATCGAACTGCTACGTCCTCTCGGCATACGCGACATCACACGCACCGGTTGCATAGCCATCGGCCGTTTGTCGACAGTAGATAGCTCAACGCCTGCCACAGAAGAGGAAGAATTGAGCTTGGCAGTTAAGAACTTATAGGACCTATAGAAACTCGCTCCATGTAGCGAAATCCAAAATGCGGAGAGGAATGAACCATGAAGGTTTTTTACGATAGAGACGTTGATCCAAACGCCCTGCGCGACAAGCAGATCGCTGTGATCGGCTACGGCAGTCAGGGCTTCGCACAGTCCAACAATTTGCGCGAATCCGGCTACAACGTGACCGTCGGATTGAGACCAGACAGCTCATCCCGCGGCAAAGCTGAACAAGCCGGCTTGCGCGTGCGCTCCGTGGCAGAGGCCGCTGCCGAAGCCGACATTGTGATGATGCTGGTGCCCGATGAACTAGCGTCGGATGTCTACGCGCGCGATATCGCGGAATCGATGACCCCGGGAAAGTACCTGGCCTTCTCACACGGCTTCTCGATTCACTATGGGTTTATCAAACCGCCGGAGGACATAAGCGTTTTCATGGTCGCGCCCAAAGGGCCCGGACATTTGGTGCGGCATGAATACACCAGGGGAGCCGGCGTTCCCTGTCTGCTTGCGGTTCATCAAGACCCAACGGGTGAAACCAAGCGAGTTGGACTTGGTTACGCGGCGGCTATCGGCGGCGGTCGGGCTGGGATTATCGAAACCAATTTCCGTGAAGAGACAGAAACGGATCTGTTCGGCGAACAGGCCGTCCTTTGCGGGGGGCTTACGGCCCTCATCAAGGCGGGATTCGAAACGCTGGTTGAAGCCGGGTACGCCCCGGAGATGGCCTATTTCGAGTGTTTGCATGAGATGAAGTTGATCGTCGATCTGATTTATGAGGGTGGCATCGCAGGGATGCGCTACTCGATTTCCAATACTGCGCAGTATGGGGATATGACACGGGGATCGTCGGTCATAAATGACGAAACGAAGCGCCGTATGAAAGACATACTGGCCGAAGTTCAGTCGGGCGCGTTCGCGCGCGAGTGGATCAAAGAGAGCCGCAACGGCCGCAAACGCTTTCAGGAACTGGAAGCACAAACCAGGGAGCACCAGATTGAACGTGTCGGCGCGCAACTGCGCGAGATGATGCCCTGGCTTGCTGCTGGGCGGCTCGTTGATAAGGCCAGAAACTAACTAAAAACCAAGGAAGGTAAGTCATGGGTTTATACGATTGGGATCGCATGAAAGCGGAAGAGATCAGTGATCTCTACCAGAGAAAAGTGGCTATCGGTGAAAGCATCACAGTGGCAAGAGTCGAAGTGAAGTTAGGCGCCGTCACCCATACACACAGTCACGAGAATGAAGAGATGATTCTGGTGCTCAAAGGAAGCTGGCGTTTCCATCTGCCGTACGGCGACGTAACGCTGGCTCCGAATCAGATGCTCACCATTCCGCGTGGAGTCGAGCATTCTTCCGAAGCTCTCGAAGATACCGTGGCTTTGGATATCTGCGCCCCGGCGCGCGCTGACTGGATCAGCGGTGCGGACAGAGCGCTGCACGATGATCCTGATCAGTCGCTTTGGGCGGTATGAGTCCATAGGATCTGGTTACGGAGAAATCAAGTGACGTTCGACCAAACTAAGTGGGTCTGGAAGGATGGCCGTGTAATTCCCTGGAGTAGCGCCACAACGCACGTGTCAGCGCACGCGTTGCACTACGGCAGTGGTGTGTTTGAAGGGATGCGCTGCTACGAAACAACGGAAGGTCAGGCCGTCTTTCGGCTCGACGCACATCTTGATCGCCTCTACTCGTCTGCGGAGATCTATGGCATCACCATTCCGTTCACGCGCGCCGAGCTGTCTGCGGCTGTCGGCGAAGTCGTGTGGCGCAACGGCTTTCAGAGCTGCTACGTCAGACCCATCTGCTTTGTCGGCAGCGGCAGTCTTGGTGTGCACCCGGGCAACAATCCGGTGGAAGTTGTAATTCTTGCCTGGCCCTGGGCTCCTTACCTTGGCGCCGAAGGACTCGAGCAAGGCGTGCGCGTAACCGTTTCTCCCTGGCGCAAATTTCAGTCCCAAATGATGCCGACAACGGCGAAAGCCTGCGGCCAGTATCTGAATTCAATACTGGCGGTTCGCGACGCCGTCAACCGTGGTTTCGCGGAGGCTCTGCTGCTGGATGCGGACGAGCATCTTGCCGAAGGGTCTGGCGAGAACCTCTTCATCGTACGCGACGGGAAACTGCTGACGAACGATGAACGCCACTCTATTTTGCTTGGCGTGACGCGGGATGCCGTTCTGCAAATTGCGCGCGACCTGGGTTACGGCGTACAAATAGGAGTGCTTAGCCTGGAAGACCTGCTTTTGGCGGATGAGGCATTCCTTACGGGGACAGCGGCCGAAGTGACGCCGATTCGAGAGGTTGACGGAAAAGTAATAGGCAAGGGCGCACGCGGGCCGGTCACCGAAGACATTCAAAGGGTTTTCTTCGACGCCACCGCCGGACGGGACCGACGATATAAAGACTGGCTTCACCCCATCGGTTCTGAGTCAGATGAAATTAGCCACCGGCTACTTCTAAGCGTATCTTAGATTGGAAGCGGAGTTCGATTGGGGGAATCGCTTCGAACTTGTCATTTTCCATTTCTCATTTGTGAAATGGAAAATGGAGAATGATCCGCTCCGACAATGACCAATGAGCAAAGAGGTGTCCGAAATCGAACGGCAGAGACGTTTGCGCGCCGCTCAGCGCGTAGTTATCAAAGTTGGCACAAGCCTCGTCAGCGGCGCCGCAGGAGAGATTCGCTCCGAGCACATTGGGCCGCTCGTGCGCTCGATCGCCGGACTGAAAGAGGCTGGCCGTCAGGTCGTACTCGTCTCTTCGGGGGCTGTCGGCCTGGGAGCGGGTCGGCTGGGGCTACATACTTCACGGCTGCACGATCTGGTTGTGCGGCAGGCGTGCGCTGCCGTCGGCCAAAGTTTGCTTATGCATGCCTACGAGCAGTTGTTTCGTGAGCATGACGTGAAAATAGCGCAGGTACTCCTTACCGAAGACGACTTCTCGGACTGGAAGCGTTACACCAACCTGCGCCGCACGATGGAAAAACTGCTCAAACTCGGCGTCGTCCCTGTAGTCAATGAAAACGATACCGTTTCGACTGCTGAGCTTGAGTACGTTGCCTCTGGTCAGGAGCGCGCTTTCGGTGATAATGATCGCCTGGCCGCACTACTCATGAGTCGACTTGAGTCGGATGCGTTGGTTCTCTTAACAAATGTCGATGGCCTCTTCCGGCGCGATCCCAAGGCTGTGGAGAGCGGCTCCGCAAACAAAGGAGCGCCCACGCTCATCCCACTCGTTGAGGCTATAGCGGAGGAATTAAAGGCTGTCGCGACTGGGCCGGCTGCGGGTGGACGCGGTGGCATGGCGACGAAATTGGAAGCGGCGCAAATTGCGATGCAGGCGGGCGGCATAGCAGTAATCGCCAACGGAATGACGCCAGCAGTGCTCGACCAGATTTTTGCGGGCGTGCAGGTCGGCACCACGTTCATGTCCGCTTCGCGGATGGCGGGCAAACGGCGCTGGCTTGCCTATGCAGCCGACGTGCGTGGTCGAGTTATTGTCAACGAAGGCGCGCGCGAAGCGATCATTGCCGGCAAAGCAAGTTTGCTCTCTTCCGGGGTCGTACGCGTGGAACAGCAGTTTGATCAGCAGGACGTCGTCAGCATTGCAGACTGCGAGGGTCGTGAGTTTGCGCGCGGCATTATTAATTGCGCCAGCACCGAGGCGGCCGCACTGGTGGAGGGAACTGGGCAACTCCAGGCTGGAGAGCGAGCACGCGTGCTGGTGACGCGTGACAACATGGTCCTGTCGGAGCAGAGATGAATCAATCGGCTGAAGCAGTTGGTGGATCGAAGGTCGTCGAAGTGGCCGAGGTTGCCAGGCGAGCGAGGGTCGCATCGCGCCTGCTGGCGACGGTTCCGGGCAAACGTCGCGACGCCGCGCTGCGGGCCGCCGCTGATGCGATTGATGAGCGCAAGATTGAAATCCTTACTGCGAACAGGCGCGATTGCGATACGGCAGCGCGCGCCGTGGAAGAAGGGCAGATGTCGCGGTCCCTGTTTGACCGCCTGCGGATTGACGAACGTGGAGTGACGCAGATGGCTGCCGGAGTTCGGGAGGTAGCAGCTTTGCCTGACCCACTGGGGCGCAAGCTCGCGGTCACAGAGTTGGATGACGGGTTGACGCTCTATAAAGAGTCGTGTCCGGTTGGTGTGATCGGTATCATCTTCGAAGCGCGGCCGGAGATCGTGCCTCAGA
>JBOGOU010000246.1:0-9814 GCA_050748205.1 Pyrinomonadaceae bacterium
ACCCCGAACTGGTCAATTCCAGACTTCATTACTCCTGACACCCGACTCCTGACTCCCGACTCCTGACTCCCGACTTGTACTACCTGACTTCGAACAATTCGATCCCTGCAAGTTTCCAGCCCCCACCTGCGCGGGTAAGAATCAAAACCGCAGTCCCTGACTGTTCCTGGCCCAATTCCTTTGCGTTGATGCCGACGTCGACCGCCACCAGATTTGCGTCGAGCGCTTCCGTGCGCATGACACGCGTCTGCCAGATCTCAGGCTGGCTGCCCACAATACCACCAATAAACCTCACCAGTTCGCCCGCAATAATGCGCGACTCGAGTTCGGCCTTCTTGCCGCTCGTGATTGCCTGATCGAGTTGCTTTATGAATGCCCGCACGGTCTCGTCCACGGGCGGAGCGCTGGCCCCAGACTCAGCTCTGATCCTTGCGGCGCGCGCGGCAAGCGATGATGCGTACTCTGCGTCTGCGCGCACGGCGTCGTTGAAACGCTTTGCGGCCTCCGCGGCCTGGCCCTTTCTCAAAGCGATTTCACCCAGGCCGATGTTGGCCCAGGCGAGCGTGCCGGGAGAGGGTAAAGGCTCATCCAGGGCTGTCCGAAACAGCTTTTCTGCCTCGTCGTTTCGATTCTGCGCGAGCGCCGAGCGCGCCAGAATGATCCGTGCCTCCTGCATTCGCGGCGTGGTGGCTAGTATTTCCCTGGCTACAGTCTCCGCTTTAGCATAATCCTGAGCGGCAAAGTGACGGGTCGCTTCAGCTATCGCCTCCCCAACATCTCGCCCGCGGGGCGCTGTATCGTTAGCGTAATCCAATTGCGGATAGAGTTTTTCAGGGTCTATTTCGGCGCGCACGAGTTTGGCGGCGGTCTTGAATACGGCTTCACTAAAGTTGCGCGCGGGTATCGTTCCTTCCACCGACAACTGCTCTCCTCGATCAGTAGTGGCTGTGACTGTGACGTTGGCCTCAGTCGAGCCAATGTTCCGTAAAGCCGAAAACCACTCCGCCCCTCGTTGCTGTGGCACGCCGATCATCAGATCCATATCGGTGACCTGATCAATTTGCTGATCCAGAAGAGTCTTGACTCTCTCTCCACCTTTTTGGACCAATGCGGCCCGCAGCACAGCGAGGGTGATTCCATTAATACTGTCTTTGCCTGACTGCAACTGCTCGCGAAGCGTACCAACGAAAGCCTCTCGCCCTACCCGCCGGTCAACAAGGCGCCAAACCATCGCACCTTTGTTTGGAACAGAGTTGAAATATGTGTCATCCAGGGGAGTAGAGCGAGCGAGTGGAGCATCTCTTTTCGCAACCGCCGCGTAGGCCAGTCGTTGGCGCATGAGTTCCGTGGCGGCGGCCTCCCGTCCAAACTGTTTCTCGATGAACAAGGTCGCCAGAAACCGAGCCAGCCCGTCTCGAATCACACCACTACCTTCGCCACGCACCGATGTTTGTCCGCCAACCCAAAGATGCGAGACGGCTTCGGAAACCAGCAAGGCTGTCGACGAATCGATCTTAGATCGACGGAACGCCCCCGCTTCGAGCAAGACCGTGCCGCCATCGTTGAAGCCTGAGCCTCGTCTAACCGCTACCAGATGAATCGGCGCATCGGGAATTGGACCAAGCAACCCTGAATAGAAGGAGCGAGCTCCGGCAGCGAGAGCAATAATCGCTTCTGCTTGTTTGCGTTCTTCGGCTGACGCGCCCTTGGGCGCCAGAGCGACTATTCCTTTGGCTTCGGCAGCTCCCTCGATTTTGTCCCAGTCACCTTGAACAAAGAACGGCTGGGCGTTGAGCCGTTGTTCATACACGCTCGAGCCTCCGGCGCTCTTATCGACTCCCGAAGCAATTGCGTTTGGGCCATTTACGGTAAGACCAAAAGGAGCAGTGTCTCCCCCGCGAACTGTGAACGGTGTATTTGGCGCCGGGTACCAGAAGGAAAGCGGAAGGAATTGCGAGCCTGCGGCCGAAATTGCCGCCAGGCCAGTATTGCTTTCAACCGGAATGCTGTAGGAGATGTTCACGCTCACGGTTGCATCAGGCGCGATGGAACCTGGGAGCGTTACAACAACGCGTTGAACGTTTCCGCGAGTTTCAGGCGTGGCTCGAAAATTCGCATTTGCGCTGCCGACCGAAACCGACTTGATGGCCGCCTTATTACTTATGCGAAAAGTGAAACTCGTACCTGCCGCTCGGCCAATATTGCGGGCGGTAAGAATCGCAACGGAATTCAAAGCCCGTTCTGCTTGTTGGATGTTCGCGGTGATATCGAAGTTTGTTATCTGCCAGGCCGCGCGCGCTTCTTCCTGTGCAGGGATCGATGCTGAAATTAGGAAAAGTAGAATTGTGGGAAGAAAAGCGCCGTGAACGATTTTTTTCATTAACGAGTGAATCAATCCTTCATTAATACGCGTTCTATAGACATTCCGCCCCTAACCGGGGCTCGTCCGGCCCACACCAGTGGCGCAGCTTATCTGCTTTCGCTCGCTTGGCGGGCCTGTTCAGACGAGACGCCACTTCCTACCAGTTGATGAATATCCCGCAACATGTTAAGCAAAGATTGCATACGCTCAAGTGGCAGAGCGTTTGGCCCATCTGACGGCGCGCGCTCAGGGCATTCGTGCACTTCCATAAAGACTGCATCGACCCCAGCGGCAACGCCTGCGCGGGCGAGCGGTTCGATGTATTCCGATTGTCCCCCAGTTGCATAGCCGAGACCGCCGGGAAGTTGGAGTGAGTGAGTGACGTCAAAAACTATCGGAACACCAAACTCACGCATAATCGCAAACGAGCGCATATCAACTACTAAATTGTTATACCCAAAACTCACGCCTCGTTCAGTCAGCATAAGCCTTTCGCAGCCGGCTGCACGGGCTTTGTCGACGATGTTGCGCGCATCATGCGGCGCCAGAAACTGCCCCTTCTTCACATTAACCGCACGACCTGACGCGGCTGCCTCCGAGATAAGATCCGTTTGGCGCGACAAGAACGCGGGAATCTGCAAGATGTCTGCTACCTCCGCGACCGCCTTCACCTGCCCTACATCATGCACGTCTGTTAACACAGGTACGCCAACGTCCTGCTTTACCTGACGAAGCACGTCCAAGCCCGCCTCCATACCCAGCCCGCGAAAGCTCTTGATCGATGATCGATTAGCCTTATCGAACGAAGATTTGTAAATAAACCCGAGCCCTGCCTCGCGCGCTCGACTGGAACATTCCCGCGCCATCATCAAAGCGTGGTCCAGCGATTCTATGACGCAAGGACCAGCGATGATTGCCAGCCGGCCGTCCCCGAATGTCACATCGCTAACTTGAAAAGGTTTCATATGCATATCACGATATCACTCTGAGATCTGAGATCTCAAATTTCAACTCTCAAAGCTTTCGTGTGGATTCGTGGATCGATTCTTTTTCACAAAGCCAACTCTCAAGCTAAAGATGCCACGAAATTACTTCCCAACGCGACCATGGGGCGCCCACGGAGGGACGCCCCTACAACCACTAAAATGGTTTTTTGATTATGCGGCCAACCTTCTTCAGAGCCGAGCCGATTTTTGACTCTTTCTTTTTGTTCACATTTGACGGCGGCTTACTTTCTTCCTTTTTAGGGGATGACGTTGGTGATGCCGCGGGCGACGGTGATACTTCGACCGATGGCGAAGGACTCGCCGCCGCCTCATTTGCGGGCCGGGTGCCCTGAGAGCGAATTCCAAAGAACCCCAGCCCAACGATCAATATTAGTGCCACCACTGCGGCCAACAGCAACAACGGCTTTTTTCTTGCCTGGTCAAACTGCTGACTCAGCCGGACGCTGATGCGCGGAAAAGACTTCCTGCCGGACGAGACTGATTCTGAGTAAACCGGTGCGCCTGCCGCCCCTTTATTGATGACTGCCGCAGCCTGGGCCGGAGTGATCACCGTCATCTCATTAGAGCTCGATGTAGCCGCACGATTCTCACGCAGGCGAGAAATGTCGATGACTAGTCGTCCGGAAGGCGATTCCGTACCGACGGTACGCAATGCTTCAAGGTCAGGCGCGCTGGTTATCGCCGCGTGCTCAAGCCCTAGTTTTTCCGCAGTAGCAAGAAGCTCAAGGCGGAACTCAGCGGCATTCGCCGGACGGTCCTCAGGCTGCTTTTCCAGGGCATGAAGCACAACTTCCTCCAACGCAGGCGGAATTGACGCCACGAATTCGCTTGGTAGACGCGGCAATTCCGAGGCGTGCTTCATGGCGATCGCCAAAGGGGTTGATCCGGAGAAAGGCACCACGCCACTAAGCGTCTCGTAAAGAATGACTCCTAAACTGTAAACGTCCGCCGCAGGCGTCAACTCGGCGCCCTCACATTGTTCCGGCGACATGTAGCGCGGAGTGCCAATCATCGCACCTACGAGCGTGAGACTTTGCGGATCATCTTCCTCGAGTGATTCCGAGGCAAGTTTCGCGATCCCGAAATCAAGCACCTTGACTACGGCCGGTACCTCAGAATTCTGAACGATGAAGATGTTTGCTGGTTTCAGATCGCGGTGGATAATTCCTGCTTCGTGTGCAGCCGCAACGGCGCCTGCGATCTGTAGCATCAGGGCCACCGCCCGAGCCGTTTCCAAAGGAGCTTCCTTCGCGAGGACCTCACGCAGGGTACGACCTTCCAACAATTCCATCACGATGTAAACATAACCGTCGGCTGTGCGTCCGAAGTCGGTTACTGCGACGGCGTTTGAGTGCTGTAACCTACCAGCGGCCCTTGCCTCGCGACCAAAACGAGTCTGCGCAGCTTCGTCTTCCACGAACCGAGGATTCAATACTTTGATCGCCACGGGCCTGTCTATCAGCAGGTGACGTGCACGATAGACAGTGCCCATGCCACCGACACCAAGGCGCTCCTCGAGGCGATACTTGTCATCGAGCGTATGACCGATTAGAGGATCGACAGGAATCTCGCCGTTTACAGTGGCATCAGCCCGCAGCGGCGAATTGTCTTCCGGGCAGACTGTCATCTCCGCTGAATACTGCCGGCTGCATTTTGGGCAATGGAGCATATTGTTGTCGCGCCTGGTGGGGAACGAGGCCCTGGGATTATCCCGCAGAACGTTGTTAGATGTATCGAGCCTCTAGTCGGCGCTCGTAACGCTGGCGCGCTCGTGAGACACGGTTTCCGTCTCGCCGTTCTTCTCCATTGACGTTTCGTTTTGAAGACGGTTTTCGTATGCGGCCCGCACAAAAGAGGCGAAAAGAGGATGGGCATCCAGTGGTTTTGATTTGTACTCAGGATGAAACTGGCAGCCCAGGAACCAGGGGTGCACGTCGCGCGGTAACTCGATTATTTCAACAAATTTTTGGTCGGGAGAGACGCCACTGAAAACCATCCCTTCCCGCTCGAGAATTTCACGAAACTCGGGATTGAACTCATAGCGGTGGCGATGGCGCTCACTTATTTCTTCAGCGCCGCCGTAGACCTCCCGCGCCAGTGAATCCGGAGCAAGATTGCATGGCCAGGCCCCAAGCCTCATCGTGCCACCCAGCTCTTCGACGTCGACCAAATCTCTTAACTTGAATATGACCGGATACGGCGTATCGGTATCAAACTCAGTCGAGTCTGCCTCCTTTAGACCACAAACATTTCTCGCGTATTCAATGCATGCCGTCTGCATTCCCAGGCAAATCCCAAAATACGGAGTGCGACTCTTTCGGGCGTAAGAAATCGCACGAATCATTCCCGCAATTCCCCGTTTGCCGAACCCACCGGGTACCAGAATCGCGTCAAAGTCGCGCAAGCGAGCTTCGTTATCGTCGTCCATTAATTCCTCCGACTCGATCCACTTCACATCCACGCGCAGGTTGTTTGCGACGCCACCATGAGTCAGGGCCTCACGCAGGGATTTGTACGAGTCTTCCAGTTCTACATACTTGCCGACTATCGCAATTGAAGTTTCGCCTCCCGATGGCTCCCGAATCGTTCCGACTAGATCGCGCCACTCCGCAAGCTCGGATTGGGATGCGCGCGAACCAAAACCAAGCTGGGTGACGATCAATTCATCTAATCCCTGTTCGTGAAATGCGAGCGGCACATCGTAAATTGTGTCGACATCCTGCGCGCTGATTACCGCCGATTCCTTCACGTTGCAGAAGAGTGCAATCTTTGAACGCAGGTCGTGTGAGAGCGGCCTGTCTGAGCGACATAAGAGCACGTCAGGCGCAATACCAATTTCGCGCAGATCGCGAACCGAGTGTTGTGTGGGCTTGGTCTTTAGTTCGCCGGCGGCAGCAATGAAAGGAACGAGAGTAACGTGGACGAAGAGTGCATTCCCTGCCCCTTCTTCGTTGCCCATCTGGCGAATCGCTTCGAGGAAAGGTAAAGACTCAATGTCGCCCACCGTGCCGCCAATCTCAACGATTACGGCATCCGGTTTGTCCTTTTCAGCAACCGATCGGACTGCAGCTTTGATCTCGTTTGTAATATGCGGAATCACCTGAATCGTTTTGCCAAGGTAGTCCCCGCGACGCTCTTTCTCGATGACTGAAAGATAAATCCTTCCCGTGGTCCAGTTGTTTGCCTGGGAGAGGTGCGCATGCGTAAAGCGTTCATAGTGGCCCAGATCTAAATCCGTTTCCGCACCGTCATCGGTAACAAACACTTCACCGTGCTGAAAAGGCGACATTGTTCCGGGGTCAACATTGATATAAGGATCGAGCTTGATTAGCGCCACGCGCAAACCACGCGCTTCGAGCAGGCACCCAATCGATGATGCGGCGAGACCCTTCCCTAAGCTGGAAACCACTCCGCCTGTTACAAAAATATATTTAGGCATTTCAACTTAACCTTCCTTTTCCGTTCCCTCGTCTCCAGCTTCGGGTTTATCTCCGGATTCCTGCTCGCCGTTGTAGTATCCCTGTTTAAAGTCTTCCTGAACTTCTGCAGCTTTTCCCGCCGCAGGGTCCAGGAGCTTCTGCAACCCTGACAAGCCGGCGCTCAGCAGGCTGGGCGCTTCGTGCGCTCGCTTCTCAAACTCTTCCGTGCTCACGTCGTATGGTTTGCTCAGCTGTAACAGTCCAAACAGCCCGCAAAGAACGAGAAAACCAATAATTACTAATCCAATCCAGTCGCTCATATGATTTAAAGTACTGAGTTCTGAGTACTGAGTTCTGAGTACTGAGTTCTGAGTACTGAGTTCTGAGTTCTGAGTACTGAGTTCTGAGTACTGAGTTCTGAGTTCTGAGTACGGGTTAGTTAGATTGAACCCGGAACTTGAAACTCGGAACTCGAAACTATTCTCCTCACCCGCTCCAGCTCCGCGCGTGTGTCCACACCGATTGAGCAAGCGGTCGCCTCAATCGCTTTGATCTTCACACCATGTTCGAGTGCGCGCAACTGTTCCAGAGATTCCTCCCGTTCAAGCGCGGTTTGCGGCCACTTAGTAAACGCCAACAAGACTTCCTTGCGGTAAACGTACAACCCTGTGTGTTTTCGGAATCGATGGACCAATCCTGGCTCATTCTTTAGAGCAACTTCGATCTTTCCGTGCCTACGCACGGCGTCGCGCGGATATGGCACGGGAGCACGCGAAAAGTAGAGCGCGCGACCCAGATTATCCACGACAATCTTTACTACATCTGGATTCAAGACGTCGTCCGCTGTATCGATCCGTTCCCACGTCGTCACAATCCCGGGCGCCTGACCAGCGCTTTCCTCCGTCCCCGTTTTCGCCGGCCCAGCCTCTTCCGATTGAGATTGCGCCAACGCTTCAACGGCCCGTTCGATTGTTTCAGGCGAGATCAGCGGCTCATCACCCTGGACATTCACAATGATCTCCGCCTCATCCAGTGTGGCCGCAACTTCCGCTATGCGGTCCGTGCCACTCGCATGATTGCCATGGGTAAGCACTGCTTCGTGGCCTGCGGATCTGACAGCTTCGAAAATCCGTTTATCGTCGGTCGCCACGATTACGCGAGCGACGTTTCGGGCCGCTTGTGCACGTTCTGCAACCCAGCAAATCATAGGTTTGCCCGCAATTTCGAGGAGTGCTTTTCCGGGGAGCCGGCTGGACGCAAAACGCGCGGGAATGATTGCGACAGCTTTAGGTTGGGGACTTGTTGGAAGTTTGGATCCCGCGAGATTCACGGGACAACAGAGTAACTTGACGCCTGGGGCAGTGTCAACGCTACGCGTGGGGTGCTAAGAATAGCTGGCTCTGAGCCAGACAACTGGCTCCATTTTCCCATTTCCTTGGGTTATTATCCAAACCACGAAATGCATGTCTTCTACACACCTCGTTATTACGCTGAAATCGGTGAGGGCCACGTTTTTCCTATCAGGAAATTCGAGTTGGTGCGCGACAAGCTTCTGCAAGAGCGCATCCTGCTTTCAGACGAGCTGATTGAGCCGCAGCCTGCCGCTATGGATGAAGTCTTATTGGTTCATACCGACGATTATGTCACTCGCCTCTGCAACGGCGGCCTCTTGCCGAAGGAGGTGCGACGGCTCGGTTTACCCTGGTCAGAATCGCTTGTACGAAGATCGTTCTACGCTGTAGGCGGAACGATTGGTGCCGCTCGTTCAGCACTTGCAGAAGGCGTGGGTTCCAATCTAGCCGGAGGCACACACCACGCTTTTGCCGATCACGGTGAGGGATTTTGCGTGTTCAATGACGTTGCCGTGGCCATTAACGTGCTGCGACGCGATGGACTGATTCGACGTGCGGCCATCATTGACTGCGACGTACACCAGGGTAACGGCACGGCGACGATCTTTAAAGGCGACGCGGAAGTATTCACATTTTCTATGCACGGCGCCAAAAACTACCCGCTTTTCAAGGCCCAATCGAGTCTGGACATCGAACTTCCCGACGGGACCCCGGATGACCAGTACCTCAAGACACTCGAAGATTCTTTGCCGAAGGTTTTCCAGCACAATCCGGAGATTGTCTTCTACCTGGGCGGTGCGGATCCTTATGTCGGCGACAAGCTGGGACGGCTCGCACTTTCAATTGAAGGGTTAAAGCAACGAGATGAACTTGTACTAAAACAGTGTTATGAGCGCAAGATTCCGCTCGTCACGGTGATGTCAGGTGGTTACGGCAAGAATATAAGCGATACGGTGGAGATCCACTGCAACACGATCCGAACGGCGCGAGAAGTCTTCGGCCATCACAACGCTCTTGCCTATCAAGCTGTTCGGATTGAAGCTTAATGAGGAAAAGGCATCGTAAGCAAAGGAGCAAGATCAGAATCGTGTTCCGCTATCTCTTTTTGGCGCTCCTTGGGATTCTCCTGGGTCTCGTCGGATACGAAGCGATCATGCTGGTACGCGTGGCAAGATTGCGCTCTGAAAACCCGGCGACGACCTCATTGATTGAAGCAAGAGCGCAAGAAGCGCGTGCGCGTGGACAACAACCACGACGAACGCAGGTTTGGGTTCCGCTCGATCGGATTTCTCCCAACCTACAGCGCGCAGTTCTGGCTGGCGAAGACACAAACTTCACAGTTCACAACGGGTTTGACTATCAGGCCATTCAGAAAGCCTGGGACCAGGCCCAGCGCGAAGCTGCGAAGGAGGCCAGGACGGAAGGCGATAACGAGAACGACTGGCTTCCCTATCTTCCGGATTTCAAACGCGGTGCCTCTACGGTCACACAGCAACTCGCCAAGAACCTTTACCTCTCCTCCCAGAGGACTTTTATTCGCAAGGGCCAGGAAGCCGTCCTCACGATCTTTCTCGAGCGATTGTTGAAAAAGCGCCGGATTCTGGAGATCTACCTGAATGTGATTGAGTGGGGCGACGGAATCTACGGCGCAGAGGCGGCGGCCCAGTATTACTT
>JBOGOU010000247.1:0-1466 GCA_050748205.1 Pyrinomonadaceae bacterium
ATACCAAGGTGTACGGCACGTCTATCAGCCATTGGCGATGCCTCAAGAAAGTTGTAGAAGCGTGTAACTCGTGGCCCAAGTGGACATCGTAGAGCGGTGCGAGGTTGACATGGGGCCACTCATCGGGCACGTAGACAAACAGTTCAGGAAACTCTGAGTCCGGCTTCTCGATGCGGACTTCACGCGGCTTGAACGCAGCCCGGAGAGCGTCAAGACGACTTGTGTAATCTGAGGTGTCAACGTTAGTCATCGGCACACTCGAACAGGAGGATGCGGCTCATGTTAGGCGTACCACTTTTTTATGTCTTCGAGGAAGATTCTGACGCCTTCTTCATAGCCAATCTCTTTGAGCGCCCGGCACAAAAGAGCGTCAGCCTCACCGTGGTTCCTTTCAGGGTCGCTCCAAGAACCGCGGTCGCTGATTCGTTTCATCTCGACTGTAAATTCGCTCGGGGTCATCGGTTCGTTCCTCGGGTGAGCGAAAGTGGGGATTTCATCCGCGCATGGATTTTAGCCGCCACTTTCGCTCTCCCTGTGTTGCCTCTTAGAGGGACGACCTGACCTCTGGGAGGAAAGCTGCTTCTTGGCTAACGCAATCGCCAGACGATACATGCGAAGGACTGCCCGGTGGCCCCAACCATCATTTACACATACATAGTTTGGGCAAGGCAGGTTTGGTGCGATTTGTGTGGCTGCATTAGTCAAGAAGTTTGCGCCACCTGTTTTATTTACCCCCTTGGACCCGGCTACCCGCCTTAGGGCACCTGCTGCGCAAAACTTCACGGCCTTTGGGGACAACCAGTGACATCCACGATCCTCGCTGTCCCTTGCATATTCACCCTGAGTCCAATGCTTCGGCAATTGAATCAGCGCCTTGGCCTTTTCCAGCACCTTGATGGCTTGCCTGATTGTACGGTGCTCCATACCGCCTCCTTTCACTTCGGGTCAAAGTAAATCTCCTTGATCACCAGGGTCTGCTCTCCACACGCCAGTAATATCTCCGTCACACTGGCTGGTTGCCCGTCAACTAGGATACTTACGGTGCGCGCATCAGGGATGCAGTTGATGATGGTGTGAGTTTGCAACATCCGGGGGCCGCTGTCCAGTTGTACCCCAAAGGCGGGCGCAATGACGGGGAACAGCACTGCCGCATTTTTCTGCTTGTCGATGCCCTTGAAAACAAACTTGACGGTGCGCCCAGGCAGGATATTGGGCCGCATCCCCGCTTCCTTCAGGTTTTTAGGGGGCATCATGGCCCAAACAAACAACAAGCAGGCCAGCCACAGCCCGCTAATGACCAATACCTGGAAGATGCGCCTCATCTGCTTTCAGCCTAGTTCAGCCACTTCCCGATGTCAAGGTCTAGTTTCGACAAATCCACTGGCTCTCCCGGCTGCTGCCTTTGATGTACTTCCCACAACAGGTCCATCGTCCCCTGATAAGCAACGGCAAGGGCATTCAAGATG
>JBOGOU010000248.1:0-17689 GCA_050748205.1 Pyrinomonadaceae bacterium
TTAAGCACTAAGTCCGCACCAGGGGCACAGCCCAAAGCTTTGCGGCTGACCGTCCGGCGGGGCATAGCCCGCGCCTCACATCCGGCGGCAAAGCCGAGACGACTGCAACTCGTCACTTTTGAGGCAAAGCTGCAAAGCTGCAAAGCTGAATACTTCATACACAGCTGTATACCCTGTATCGAATCCTGCTTAAACCACCAACTTAAAAAAACCTGAGTAAACCGACACTCTCGTGCCAACCTGGATACTCGGTATCCAATCCTTCAGTTTGGAGCGGGCCAGCTGCAACACGACCTTAGCCCTCGTAAGTTCTGCTATTTCAATACTTATCTTTGATCAGAAGTGCCGCGCAGGTTTGGCACAAATTTTGAAATGGAACCAGACGAATGGTGGAAACTAAAAACACCAGGACACCAACAATTGACGGAACTCTAATCCCCGGGAGAAACGACAATGATCAACCTGCTATCGGCGGCGACCTCCACACCGCAACACTCATACAAAACCACTGATCTCGTCGCCGCTCTAATGCACAAGCTCTCTCCCGAACTGATCAATACGATTAACAATCTTGGCGTGGACCAGAGATATTCGACCGTGGAAGACTATCCCGCATTCCTCGCCGGCTCGCGCTCACGGACCACCAGCACCACAACTCAACTCGGCGTCGAAGCCACCCGGGCGTGCATCGAGAGGTGGCAGGGGGATCCCTCCAAGATTGGGTTGCTCATTGCGGCCACCAACACACCCGAGCAAATGCTCCCTTGTCTTGCTTCTGAAGTGATGGGCCAAACTCACGGTCTCTTATCGCGCTCGCTCCGAACCGTTAGCATGCAAGCGCAAGGTTGTTCGGTATTGCTGAAATCAATAGAAGTTGCTCAATGGTACCTGGCCGCGAACCCGGGACGCATGGCCATGGTGTTGATGTCCGAAGTGCACACTCCTTACGCTGCGCCGCTCTTAAGGAATGAATACTACGGATATCGCGAACTGCTACGACTAAGAAAGGACCGCAAAATTGATGAAGACCGATTTGCACTACAAAGGTTGGATACCACCTTCGTCGTCCAGTCGATGCTCTTTGGTGACGGAGCTGTGGCTCTCCTTGTTGGCAGCGAGGAAGGAAAGCCAGCCTTTGGACCAATCTCCCACTTAACCAACGAGGAAACCGACGACGTCAATCTGCTCACCATGACCAGTAACAGTGCTCACCCATTCCTTATGGGACGACCCCAGTATTTCATGCAACCGACCGTGCCCGCCCGTGGCGCTCACTATGCGGTTACGACAGTGAGGAAAGTACTAGAGCATCCAGACTCACCCGTTTCCAATTTAAGCCAGGTTGATATCTGCTTGATTCATACCGGCAGCAAGAAGATCCTGGACGGTGTCTGTTTGCAGCTCGACCTTGAGCCAGATTCGTCCAAGGTCCACGGCTCCTATGAAGTGTTGAAACATTACGGAAATCTCTCCAGTGCTTCAACTGGTTTTATGTTGGCAGAGAAAAATGAGTGGAAGGGGCCAGCCGTGGTTGTTGGATTCGGCGTAGGTTTTGCAGCCAGTGCCGGGATCATGAACTACAACTGAACCGGTAGAGTGAAATGAGGGTGACTATGGCCCTATATGACCTATGGCCCTATATGACCTATCTCTGATCTCTGTTAACTGGCGCTGACGTTCTCTAACAGTGTGTTCCGCCCCATTACCTCGTCAATGGTTCGGCTCACCTGCGCAAAATCAAACGGTTTTCCGATTATGCCATTTACAAGGTGGTCCTCGCCGGGAGGCGGCACTGTTCCTGGCCCATATCCGGTTACCAGCACTATATTCATCCCTGGCCAGCGCTTTCGAATTTCGCGAGCCGTCTCCCAGCCATCCATGTCCGGCATTGCCAGGTCAGTGAAGACCAAATCGAAGGTTCGACCGCCAAGCTTTTGCACAGCCTCATGCCCGCTCTGGGCCAAATCAACGTTGTGATTTAAGGCGTCAAGCATATCGGCCAAAGTCTCACGGACAAACGGCTCGTCGTCGACCACCAGGATGGAAAGCGCAGCGCCTTCAAGCGCACCAGATGCCACTTCTTCCTCGGGAGATTCAATCTCACACGCCGGCAGCTCAATCGTGAACACCGTACCGCGTCCGGCCTCCGATTCTACTCTTATCGAACCTTCGTGCCGTTCGATTATGCTGTAGCTCACCGAGAGGCCGAGGCCTGTGCCATGAGCACCTTTGGTTGTAAAGAAGGGTTCAAAAATCTTTTGCCGGACGTCTTCAGGCATGCCGGTCCCTGTATCGGCAAACCGCAGGTGCAGGCGATCACCCTCTCGCCGGCAGCCGATCGAGAGCTTGCCTCCTCCAGGCATCGCATCAACCGCGTTCACTATCAAGTTGACAAACACTTCTCGCAATTCAGAGGCGCTGCCGTGCGCGATTTGAGCGCCCTTGGCGTCGAGACTGACCTGATAATCGAGTCCGCGAAGACGCGCTTCGTTCTCCCAGCGCGTTCTGGTTATTTCAATTGCGTCGGTTACCAGATCATGAACGTCAAGCGTCTCAAACTCCTTAGCTGGCGCTTTGCGCGCAAAGGTCTGAATGCGACGCACAGTAGCCGCCGCATCTTCCGCGGCCGTTTGAATGATGTCGAGGTTGCGCACAATCGCATCGTCCTTGGTTTGGCGACGGAGCAATTGCGCTCGGCCCAGAATCGCGGCCAGCGAGTTATTGAAGTCATGCGCCACACCCGATGCGAGCTGGCCCAGCGCGCGTAACTTATCCGCTCGTGCCGCTCGCTCGCGCTCCTCTTTTTGCTCCGTTATGTCGCGGGCAATACCCAGAACCCCAGTTGTGCGACCATCGACAACCAGCGGCGAGTTGTCTACGCGCGCGTAACGCAAGCACGCGTCCGGCGAGAAGTATCGCATTTCGTATGTTTGTGCTTCCCCATTTAGAGCTGCCTGTAACTTATCCATTACCAGATCGCGGTCGCCTTCATAAACCATATCGAGAAGCAGCCGGCCTATTAACTCGTCACGCTTGTAACCCAATCCTGTCAGGGTTGCGCTGTTGCACCACTTGAAACGACCGGCGGTGTCTACAGCATAAATCGACTCGCGCGCGCTCTCCAGAATGTTTGTCAGCAGCGACTGGTGCTCACGGGCAACGGCCTGAACTTTACGCAACTCCGAAAGATCTCGAGCCGTGCAAACCACCGCCATTGTCTTGCTGTGTTTATCAGAAACTGGCTCAACCGAAACGAGCAAGGGACGGTTTAGACCTATGGGCGTGATCTCGACCGTCACACTCTGTTGCTCCTCGATTGCCTTTTCGACAACACAGGTTTCATCGTCGGTGTGAGTACGAAGGATGTGGCAGCACTTTCTGCCCAGCAATGCGCGTGGATGAGTATGCTCCATGGCAGCGCCGGCGCGATTCACCCGCTTCAAGTGTCCGGATTTGTCAAAAATGAATATGCCGTCAGACATTGCGTCGAAGGTCGTTTCCCATTCCTGCTTGCCACGGGCCACCATTTCAAACAGCTCCGCTTGCGCTATGCCGACGCCTAACCGCTCTGCCACTGCTTCAACCAGGGCCAATTCATCGTCGGTCCAATGACGTGCCCGGTCCGTCTGATGGATGCAAATCACGCCGCGGAATTGACCCTTTACGATCAAAGGATAGTCAATCTGCGACCGAACACTGACTGTCTGCGCGTAGGAACGAATGTATGCATTAAAATCGGCCGGCCCTTCCGCATAGCCCCGGGCGTCGTGAATTACTAACGGCTTCGACCACTCCAACAAGTACCGTCCCACGGGATCTTCGTAGCTAACCTCGAGATGGCTGAGACTAGTGCATCCCGGTGCTACGAATTCATGTTCAACGGGTGAAATGGGGTTTTCGGGATTGTAGAGATGGAGATGAACGCGCGAAGCACAGAGCGCGTTTCCTAGCTCTCGCGTTGCCGTACTCAATACTTCAGACAGGCTAAGTGAGGCTCGAATTGCAGTTGTCAGCCGGTTAACAAGCGCTTCGCGCGTGGAGGTGGCCTCAGCCCTTTGGTAAAGCTTCGACTGGCGGATAGCAATGCCGGTCTGATCGGCAACGGTCCTGGCGAGGTTAATGTCAGACTCGTTCCAATCTCTCAACTCCCGCGTAGTCGAAAGCGCGAAAGCGGCGGGCACATCGTCGCCGACCCGGATCGCCACGTACATAATCGAACGAACGCTGGCCTGACTGAGAATGCGTTTGTAAATGTCCTTGATCCGCTCGTCGTTAGCCGCATCGTTGAAAACCAGCACGCCCGTCTGCGCCAGAGACTCGGCCAGGCCCTTCAGGTCGGCTAAGTCAAAGTCATTGGCGGCCGGTTGCACGCCTTCGGCATGGTACTCCGCCACATTCATGAGGTGTTTAGCTCCTTCGTCTTTCATGAAGAGGGTGCAACGGTCCACGTTTAAGTAGGATCCCAGCTCGCGAACTGCCGTCTGAAAGATCTCAGAACTGTCCAACGAACACCGCACAGCCTGAGAGATTCTATGCGTCATCGCTTCGCGCTCGGCCTGATGCTTTAGCGCCCTTTCGGCGCGGCGGCGCGCGGTGATGTCCACGCCCACACCACCGACAAATTTCCTCCCGGAGTTATCGGTGATGGGAAATTTGAAAACCAGCCAGTGATGAGGCGAGCCATCCTGAGTTGGTACAGTTTCGACAATCTCCTGCGGCTTGCCGGACAAAAGCACTTCCATGTCATGTTCGTGCGTCTTCTGGGCTGTCTCTGAAGGCAACCAGTCAAAACTGGTCTTGCCGCGAAGGAAGTCGAGTTTTCGGCCGAACAACTCCTCAAATGGCTGATTAACGTAGACGTAGCGGCCCTCGTCGTCCTTCATAAATGCGACGGTGGGACTATTGTCCATGAAGCTGTTGAAAAAGGCCTGGCTTTCGCGCAACGCTTCTTCAGACCGTTTACGTTCAGTCAGGTCGCGCGCGATTCCCTGGATTCCGGAAGGCTTTCCCTCAGAGTAGATTAGCCGCGTGCTTACTTCCAGCCGAACTCTCCGTCCATCTTTGGTGATGATTTCGAGTTCATAGACCGTTGGCGCCTGACCACTGGCCTTGTTGGCTATCGCCGCGCGAGCAGCACTCAAGTACTCCGGCGCGATTACGTCCGCAACATTCATCTTTGCGGCTTCTTCCTGGGAGTAGCCCGTGATTCTTTCGCCGCTTCGGTTCAGGGAGGTGAAGTTTCCTGAAAGGTCATGCGTATAGACAATGTCGTTAGCATTGGTAAAGAGCTCCCGATAACGCTCTTCGTTCTCGCGTAAAGCTTTCTCGGCTTTCCTGCTCTCGGTTATGTCGGTGGCCACGCCGATCACACCAACTACTTCATTCCTGTCGTCGGTAAGTGGAGAATAGCGCGTGTCAAAAACCAGATCTCCCAACTCCACATCAGCCGAGAACGCTTCGCCAGCGAATGCCCTGCGGACATTTGCGAGGACTTGCGGAACATCTGCGTACAGTTCATAAACTGACTGACCCACCATTTGTCCCGGAGTCGAACCAAGCGCCTTTAGTCCTTCACCTTCCGAGAGGGTAAACACACCCTTCTGGTCTATTGCGAACAGCACCAGCGAGGCTGAACCGACTACAGTGCGCAGCCGAGCCTCCGTTTGTTTGAGAGCTTCGCGAGCTCGCTTGCGGTCGGTAATATCCCGAATGACAGCCTGGATGGCAGGTTCACCCCTGAACGTGAACGGCATGCCCCTAACTTCGACATCGATGACTTCACCATTAAGCTTGAAGTGCTTTTGTTCACTTAACACGTTTGGTTGACCCAGTTCTTCGATGTCGTTAACGCGCCGCATAACCATGTCCCGATAGTCGGGATGTACCAGGTCAACAACGGGTTTGCCGATCAATTCGTCCGCTGATGATGCGCCCCAAAGAATCTGGGCTGCGGGATTTACATATATATATTTACCGTTCCTATGGACCACGATCGCATCCGGTGAGAGTTCCACCAGACGGCGGTAACGGTCCTCACTCTCTTTAAGCGCTTCCTCCGCCAGCTTCTGTTCCGTAATGTCGCGCACGACGCCACGGACGCCGGTCGGTTGTCCACTCCGATCGGATTCCACCGTGATGATGCCTTCAAGATATCGTCCCTCTCCGTGAGCGTCGCTCAAGTAGTGCAGCGAGCGGGCGGGTGACTCAAAGTCGGGAGCTCTGGTGTCCTGGATGTCTTTAAATGCTGCTTCGCGACCGATCAAATCACTAAGGTGGGCGCCAATGAGTTCCGCTGACGATCGTCCGAAAAACTGAGCGCCGGCAGCGTTTATGCTGGTAATGTAGCCATCCATTGTGCGCGTGTAGATTATGTCTGCTGCCTGCTCGACGATCTCGCGATAATGCTTCTCTACTCGATGGCGTTCAGTCAGTCTCGCGACTTTGACCAGGAGAGCTTCATGACGGAAAGGCAGATCAAGGTAGTCGTCCGCGCCGGCGGTCAGTCCTTCTATGCCATCGTCGGGTGACGTACGGATGCCGCTCATCAGCATCACAGGGATACTTGCCGTTCGAACATCCTGCTTCAAGCGCCGGCAGAGTTCGATACCGTCAAGAACAGGCATTACGACATCACTGATAATCAAGTCGGGCTCGTGACTCAACAGCAGTTCGAGAGCGCTACCTCCATCAAAGGCGACGCTCACTTCGTAGCCTTCCTGTTGCAGAAGCTCGATTAACAAGTCGCGTATCCTCTGATCGTCATCAACGATCAGGACGTGACGTTTCTCTGGAGAGGATTTGGTCATATCGCGCGCTGCTTCCTGTTGGGCGCAGGGGGGAACGATGGCTTCAAGTCCCGCCGGGTTAGCAGTTTTGAATTCGCGTCGTGTGGCTTGAGAATGTAAGCGGCGTTTCGGTAGTGAGGCTGCTTCAAGGGCAATCACCAGCGACCTTAATCAATGTCAGGACGGGAGTTAGGCCCCCCGCACCACCGCGGCGATGGCAGTATAACAGGGTTGAGCGAAGTTTGTCACCCACTCAGGCCGTTAGAAACCTTTAAAAACGGGGGTTTTGGCGCTTAGGAAGGCCGTATCGCCTATTTCCTGGTCGGTGTTGTCGGTGTGGCCGTCTTGGAGAAGTAACCGGCACGGTGGTTAAGCTTCAATTGCTTGCGCAGCTCGGGATTCACCACTTCGATTTGGATGCGGCGATAGGAGCCATCGCGGGCTTTGTTAGAAGGAGCGTAGGCCACCAGGTACTGTTCGCGCAGGTCCCGCTGAATCTGATTGAAGGCATCGCGAAGTTCTCTTTCACTATGAGGAAAATAGGCGCGGCCGCCGGTTTGTTCGGCAATCTTTCTGAGTGCGCCTTCGTTGACCCCAAAACTATAGCTATCGCCAATACCGATTGTATAAATCAACGCGTCTGCCTTCAGAGCGCGCTCGATGGCTTCATGCATTTTGACCTGACTGATGGTGTCCTCGCCGTCAGAGAGCAGGATGATGGCGCGCCGAGTATTTTCCGCCGAGTCTTGCAGCAATTCGTTAGAAGTGGCCCAAACAGCATCCCAAATGGCTGTTGAGCCGGCCAGAGCTTGATTCTTATCGGAAATTGGTGGCGTCCCTCCCACAACGATGCCGCCGCCGATGTAGCCACTGGGGGGCACAAACTCTACCCGGTCGATCGCTCGACGCAACCGCTCGATATTTCCTGTGAAACCCTGCTCCAGGGTGACTTCGCCAGTGAACGAAACAACTGCGGCTTCATCCTTTCCTGGTCGCAAAACCTCTTCGAGGAAGGAGCGTGCTGCGGCTTTTTCATCGGGTAGGGTGCGCTCTTCGGATGCACTCGTGTCGATCAGAATCGCGGCAGAAAGGGGCAAGTCGATATTCTTCTGAAATGTGAAAATCTCCTGCGCCGAGTTATCTTCGAGAACTCGGATGTCTTCCTTTTTGAGCGTGCTGATGAATCGCCTGTTTTTGTCAGCCGCAGTGAAGAAGATAGTCGTCAAATTCGTTTCAACGCGCACAACCTCATCGGACTCCTGTGGCACCTCTTCTTTCGGGGTCCCAGAGGGACTCGCAGAAGGCGTAGGCTGTTGGGTTTCGCCAGTCCGTCTGGGACGACTCTTGTCCTGTGAACTTCCAGCATCAACCTTGTCCTGACCGGCAAGGCGCCCTGACATCGGTACAAACAGAGCCAACGAGGCAAACACCGAAACGGCTAGAATCCAATTTTTGTACGTGCGCTGCAAAATCACCTCTGCGAAAACTCTTAAGGTCTAACGGCGTCGGCAATGGCCTTGTAGCCATGTTTCGTCCGGACTTTCAAACCACCACCTGCGTTCGCGAGCTTGACCTCAATACGTCTAAAACTTCCATCATACCGATCGTTAGTCGGCTTATAAGTCACAAGATATTGAGCGCGGAGCTCTTTGTTGATCTTAGTGAACGACCGCTCGAGCGTAAGCATGTCGCCCGTGAAGAAGGCGATGCCGCCAGTCTCCTCAGCCAGCTTTACCATGTTCCGGTCGGCTTTGTCTTTGACCTCTCCCATTTCAACTCCAGGAACGCTGCCGGAGAGCCCTGCCTTGGTAGAAATCGTGAAGATGGTAGTTTCCGTGCGTTGCGCGATGTCGATTGCGTCCAGGAGATCGGCGCGACTGTAAGTGTCCTCTCCATCCGTAATAACGACAATAACGCGTCTACCAGAAACTGATCGCATCTTTTCGTCGCAAAACTGCCAGACTGCATCATAAAGCGCAGTTTGGGTTCCCAGCTTCTTTACGCCAAACACAGCTCGATCCAACAAATCAAGCTTATCTGTGAAGTCTTGCTTCAAAACTATTTCGTGGTCGAACGTCGCAAACAAAACTCGATCCTTGCGCGGGCGAACTACTGTCTGGATGAAGTTCATTGCCGACTCTTGCTCAAACCTCAGCTTACCGGCGGTCGAAGGTGAGGTGTCCATCAAGACAGCAATATAGAGTGGCGAAGACTGGCCCAGGTCATCGGAGAACGTCTCGATCTGTTGCGGAAGCTTGTCTTCCAAAACCAGAAAATCGTCCTTGCTGAGGCCAGAAACAAACTGCCCTTTCTTATCAACAACGGTGATGGGAAGGCGAACACGTCTAATAAAGGTTGTGATCGATTCTGGGTCCTGCCCCGAAACCGCGGGCGGGGTCGCTTTTGGTTTGGGCTGCTGCGCCTGCGCGATTCCCAGCGCGCCAGAGAGCGCGAAAACTACCACACAAAACCTGCACACTAAACCAGATATTTGAAACGTCATAGTTGAGTAATATTAAGTGGCGCTATCTCTCTGGCCTGCAAGATGACCCGCGGTTCGATGCCCCAGCAACCGGCCATCGTTGCCCTCAAACAGGCGTCCCGAAGAGCCAGGCCTTTGGATAAACATGAAAGCACACTCAGATGCAACAAACCAAGCGCGTATGGCGGCGAGACTGCTTTTCTGCTCACTGGTGCAAGTTAGCTTCTGGCACACGCATTTTGCGCGTAATTGCCGGGCGAGATACATTTGCCACTCTTTCACACTATACCAGTACCGTTTTATCCGACCTGTGGTTTGAACGCCAGACGCGATGATACAATGCGCTGGTCCTGGAGGAATTAGTGGGACTCGCATTGCCACCCAGCTATTAAAAGCCTTCCATGCCCGAGTCAAACGACAATCGCTCGATCACAGAAGTCCCAGAATCTCCGGAATATATTGCTCATTATCACATCCTCAAAAGACTGGGGAAGGGGGGAATGGGCGAAGTTTTTTTGGGCGAAGATACCAAACAGCACGGGCGCAAAGTTGCTATTAAAGTACTCCCTGGTGAACTGACAGGAGACGAAAACAGGTTGCGCCGCTTCAAGCAAGAGGCCAGAGCGATACTTGCTCTCAACCATCCGAATATCCTCACAATTTTCGAAATCGGTGAAACAGAGTCTTCCTATTACATCACCACAGAGTTTATTGAAGGTGAGACGCTGCGACAGTATCTCTGGCGTAACAAAATCAAGATCGATGAAGCGATTGGGATTGCCATTCAGGTTGCGATGGCTTTGGAAGCGGCACACACTGCTGGGATCATTCATCGCGACATTAAGCCTGAGAACATCATGCTGCGTCCCGACCGGTTCGTACGCGACCGCCTGGTTAAGGTGTTGGATTTTGGTCTCGCAAAACTTACGGAGAAGGACTCGCCGCAAAACGATCCGGAAGCTATAACCAAACCGATCAACAACACAAATCCAGGCGCGCTAATTGGTACAACAGGTTACATGTCTCCCGAACAGGCGCAAGGTGAAGAGATCGACGCGCGCACGGACATCTTTAGTTTGGGAGTGGTGCTTTATGAGATGGTGGCTGGTCAAGCTCCATTTACCGGGCCAACTGACAGCCACGTCAGAGTGTCAGTTCTCGATCACGATCCGATACCACTCACGCGACAATCTGCCGAAGTGCCCCGTCAGCTGGAGAGGATCACTTCCAAGGCTCTAGCCAAAGATCGTAGCAAGCGTTATCAGACCATTACCGATCTGAAGCTTGATCTGGAACAACTGAGGGAAGAACTGACCCTGTCAGGATCGGAGCTCCGTGAAGATGTTGGATTTGCTACCGCAGCACGCCTCCCTAAGAGAATGGATCTTGAGCTCTCTGATTCGACTTGGGGTTCAAGGGGCGACACTATGGACTCGGCCCAACGCCTCTCCTTCGCTTCAGCTGCGGCAGGGACAACGAGTAGACGGAAAACAACGGCAATAATCGCCCTCGCGGGTACCCTTCTTGCCGTAGCCTCAGGCTTCCTTTACTTCAGCTATTTTCGGCCCACGATCAACTCGGTCGCAGTCCTGCCATTTGTTAACGACAGCAACGATCCGAACGCTGAATATCTCTCAGATGGAATCACCGAAAGCATAATCAATAGCCTTTCGCACTTGCCGAATCTGCGAGTGATGTCGCGCAATGCCGTCTTCAGATTTAAGGGACGCAATGTAGACCCGCAGCAAGTGGGGCGCAGTTTGAGAGTGGGCGCCGTACTCATGGGCCGGCTGGTAAAACTGGACGACCGCCTGGTTATCAAAACAGAACTGATTGACGTCTCGGACGGCTCGCAGTTGTGGGGAGCCGAGTACAACAATAACATGGCTGATATCCTGTCGGTGCAGGATGAAATCTCACGGAGAATCTCCGAAAAACTCAGATTTCGTCTAACTGGTGAAGACGAGGAAAAACTAGGAAAGCGATATACAAAAGATGCTGAAGCTTACGAACTCTATTTGAAGGGTCGCTTCTTCTGGAACAAGCGCGGTGAGGCCGGGCTGCGAAACGGCATTAAGTATTTCAAAGCCGCCGAGGAAAGGGACCCCACTTACGCACTGGCTTATTCCGGTCTTGCTGATTCTTACGCCTTGCTTTGCGATATCGGAGTGGTCGCGCCCGTCGAGGAGATGCCCCAAGCCAAAGCAGCAGCGCAAAAAGCCGTCGATATCGATCCGTCTCTGGCCGAAGGATACACCTCACGCGCATTTGTAAAACTCGCCTATGATTGGGACTGGCTCGGCGCTGAGGCAGATTTCCAAAGGGCACTCGAACTAAATCCAAAATACCCCACCGCGCATCAATGGTACGCTTCTTACCTGGTGCAGATGGGCAAGTTTGATCGCGCGAGGCAGGAGATTGAGCAGGCACAGCAACTCGATCCGCTCTCTCCAATCATAAGTTCAAACGCCGGTCTTTACTCCTACTTCGAACACCGCTACGACGAGGCCATCGAGCAATACAAAAAAACTCTTGAGATCGATCCGGATTTCTGGGTGGCACATCATTATCTCGGCCTGGCCTACGCGAAGAAGGGCGTTTACGACCAGGCTGTCAGCGAGCTGCGCCGGCTAATGGGAGCCCCCGGAGATGGGCCGTTGGCGGAAGGTGTTGTCGAAAAGGATCCGGAGGTCGCTGCCTCACTCGGGTTTGTCTACGCCACCGCAGGCAAGCGGAGCGACGCGGAGGCGATCTTGGAGAGGCTGAAGACGCTCGCACAACGTAGATACGTATCCGGACTCTACATGGCAATAATCTACACCGGGCTCAACGATAGAGACCATGCTATTGAATATCTGAATAAAGCTTACGACAGCCGGCATCCGGGACTTGTCTTGATCAGAGTAGAGCCTATCTTCGATGCCCTGCGATCCGACGAACGCTTCAAGCAACTCGTGAAGCGGTTCGAACCAATGCCTTAACTCTCACGCCAGCCATTGTGCTCCCGCTCAAGTTCGCTGATGAGCTGTTCAAGCTCGACAGGAACTGGCGTCGAAAACTCCAGTGCTTCGTCAGTTGACGGATGACGGAACCCCAAGCGCTCGGAATGAAGAAAATGCCGGCCGAGCTTGAGGATCTTCGCTCTTAACCTAGGGTCCCGGACGGTGTTGTCTCGCCCGCCTCCATAAACTTCATCACCCACCACGGGATGCTTCAGCCACGAAAGGTGGACACGGATTTGATGGGTTCGCCCGGTCTTCAACTCTACGTCGAGAAGAGTGAATCGATCATAACGCCGCCGAACGCGGTAAAGCGACAACGCGGGCCGACCGGCGCCGGCAACCGCCATTCGAGTTCGGTTGCGACGGTCTCGCGCGATTGACTGTTCAATGCGGCCACGGTCGAGCTCGACAACCCCATGCACGAGAGCCACGTAAGACTTGAAGACCTCGCGAGCGCGAAACTGACTCGCGAGTTTCTCATGCGATTCTTCATTCTTAGCAACTACAAGCAATCCCGAAGTGTCTTTGTCTAGTCGATGCACTATCCCGGGTCTGGCCCGGCCCGCGTTTGCTGAGAGCTGCTGAAAATGATAGGCGAGCGCGTTTGCCAACGTGCCTGAGTAAATCCCTGCGGCGGGGTGGACCACAATGCCGGCAGGCTTGTTTACGACTGCGATCGAGCTATCTTCGTATACGATCTCAAGGGGAATGTCTTCCGGTGTGAAGCTGGCCGCGGGCGAGGCTATGAGTTCAATTTCAATTTCGTCGTGTGCACGAAGCTTCTGAGACGACTTTGCTCTCGTGCCGTTGACGAGGACGTCCTGATCCTCAATTAGATGTTGTAGTCGCGCGCGGCTCCAACCAGGTATTTGAGATGCAAGATAGGTATCTAACCGCCTGCCCGCAGCGGCCTCGTCGACGTTCAAGACCACGGTTTCGTGGTCAGTTTCTGCTTTCTGATTGTCCACGAGACGTCTCTCATCCGTTCTTCCGTTCAAACTCTTTCATGAACGATACGAGCTTCTCGACACCCGCCCGCGGGAAAGCGTTGTAGATAGAGGCGCGGACGCCGCCCACCGAACGGTGTCCTTTCAAGCCATCCAAACCCTCCGCCGTGGCTTCTGAAGTAAACTTCTTCTCGAGCTCCTCGGAAGGTAGACGGTATGTAACGTTCATGATCGAGCGCGAGTCTGGATCGGCGTGCCCTCGATAAAAGTCTGCGGAGTCAATGGCTTCGTAAAGCATATTTGCTTTTTCTTCATTCTCTCGCTGCATCGCAGAGAGCCCACCTTTATCGCTCAGCCACTTACAAACAAGACTTATGATGTAAATACCCCAGGTGTTCGGCGTGTTGTAGAGCGACTTATTCTCAACGTGCGTGCGGTAATCCAGCATAGTGTGTAAGCCGTCAGGAATTCGCTTCAATAAATCGTCTCGAATTATGACTAGCGTGACACCGCTGGGGCCCATGTTCTTTTGTGCCCCCGCATAAATGAGAGCATATTTTTCTATCTGGATCTGATGCGACAGGATGTCGGATGAGGCATCCGCCACAAGCGGAACATCACCTACTTCAGGCTCATGTTTCCACTCGACGCCTTCAATCGTCTCGTTTGTCGTGAAGTGAGCGTATACAGCTTTGGGATCGAGACTAAGCTCGTTCTGGCCAGGGACCCTCGTAAAGCCCCCATCAGCCATTGTGGCCGCAACATTCGCCTGCCCTGAACGCTTCGCCTCTTTTAGGGCCTTCTTTCCCCAACTTCCCGTGATGATGTAATCGGCGCTGAAGTCCGGCGGCAAGAAATTCATAGGTACCATCGAGAATTGCAGGCTTGCACCGCCTTGCAGGAACAGGACGTGGTAGTTGTCGGGCACGCCTAACAGTTCTCTGATGCCGGATTCGGCTCGATTGAAAATCTCGTCAAAAGTTTTGAAACGATGACTGATCTCCATCACCGACATGCCAACGCCGGGGAGGCTCAACATGTCGCGTCGCGCTTCTTCCAGGACCGGCAGCGGTAGTACAGCGGGACCGGCGCTGAAGTTGAAGATTCGTTCAGTCATTCTTCCTCCACTAACAAGACTGTATGTATTCTTACTCTGCCTAATGCCGATCGCCTGCTGCGTTTTGATCTTCCTCTCCATACTTCGGCCGCAGCACGCGTCCAGCCATACGGGTAACAAAAGAACGAGGCACCAGGCGCTCAGCTTCAATCATAAGAAAATTTGTCCATCCCGAAACGACGTGGCCTTTGCCACGAGCCAATCCGCGCAGCGCTGCATCCACGACATCTTCGGGCATCTGCGCCACACGCATGGGTGGCTTCTCGATCTTGGCGGCCTCAAAGAAGTTTGTTTCCGTGACGCCTGGGCACAAGGCCATGACCTGCACTCCGTGAGGTCGGTTTTCTTCCCAAAGTGCTTCAGAAAACGAGAGCACGAATGCTTTAGTGGCTGCATAGGTAGCCATAAACGGCACCGGCTGGAACCCGGCTGTGGAAGCGACATTAATGATCGCTCCCTGCTTTCGCTCACGCATCGGAATGAGGAATCGATGCGTTAACTCAACCAGCGCCTTGACGTTCAGGTCGATCATCTCCAGTTCGCGGGCCAGGTCCAACCTCGTAAAGTCTCCCATCGAACCGAAGCCGGCATTGTTTATCAACATGTCGATAACCAACCCGCGCTTTTCTGCTTCCTCAAACAATTGCTTTGGTGACTCAGGTTTTGCCAAATCCAGGGTGACGTACTGAGCTCGGACACGGTTGAGGCGGCCTAGCTCATTGCAGAGGGTGATGAGCGTCTCTTCCGAACGCGCCACCAGTAATACATTGCGCCCCAGGGCCGCGAGCCTCCGCGCAAAGGCTTCGCCAATACCACTGGATGCACCGGTAATGAGGGTTGTGTTCAATTAATCTCCAGCAGGTTGAGTTCCAGAACATGTGCATTTGCCGCCCGGAGGCGTTCCAGCACATCGCGTGATGGCGCGTTATCGAGATTGATTCGTGCAACAGCTGCTTCCGCACCTTCGAAGACAATGTTCTCCATTTCCTGAACGTTGATCTGTTCCGCCTTAAGCGCATCGAGGACGCTCGCGAGGACCCCCGGCTGATCCCGATGGCGTACCACGAGCCGATGTGTTGCCGGCGTTTGTCTGGCGAGATTCACGACGTTGGGAACTTTGCCTTTCTCTTTGAACTCGCGGATTATGCGAACGGTCTCTGCGGCAATTGCTTCCTGCGCCTGATCGGTTGAGGCCCCGATGTGATGAGTGCCGTAGAGATTCCTTTCATTGGCAATCTCGTCTTTGAATGCGCCCGTGGCGGAGGTTGGTTCACCGGCGTAAACATCCAACCCGGCACGGATGCCGCGAGTCTTCATAGCGCGCGCGAGTGCCGGTTGATCAACCACCTCCCCTCTCGAAGTATTGATTAGATATGCTCCTTCGCGCATTGCGTCAAAGAATTCCGTACCTATGAGCCCCCTGGTCTCCGGCGTCAGCGCCACGTGTAGGCTCACGATATCTGCGTGCCTTGCGATCTCGGCGGGACTGCCTTTGTATTCGACACCTAATTGTTCGGCGCGTTCTGGAGTAAGGCTACGGCTCCAGGCAATAACAGGCATGCCAAACGCACGGGCGCGCTGGATCATTTCCTGCCCAATCTTTCCGAGACCAATAAGACCCAGCGTGCGTCCGAAAAGGCCGCGGGCCTGTGAAAACTCTTTCTTGTTCCACTCACCTCGCCGCAAGCTAACGACGTTATCAACAATGCGACGGTCCAGCGCGAGAATCAGCGCAAAGGCCAACTCTGCTACGGCAATAGAGTTTTTTCCCGGACAGTTTGAAACGTAGATGCCCCGTCTCGAGGCTGCCGGCACATCAATCGTATTGAAGCCGGCGCCCGCTCGGACCACCAGCTTTAGAGAACCCCCCAGCATTTGCTCCGTAACCCTGGTCCCCCTTACCACAAGGACATCAGGTTTTGTTTCTCGTATAGCTGCGACGAGAGTCTCGTCCTTCAGGTCTGGTTGATACGACACGTCACAGCCGACAGCTTGCAGCCCTTCACGCCCCGACTGTTCGAATTTGTCAGCGATTAGTACATTCATGTTAAATACTATGAATCAACAAACCATCTCTGAGCTTAGGTTCAAACCATGTTGACTTGGGCGGCATGATTTCGCCGGCGTCAGACACCTGTAACAGGTCTTTCACAGTCGTTGGAAAGAGCGAGAAAGCGACGGCAGCTTTTCCCTTATCAACTAGTTGCTCGAGTTCTTTAGTACCTCGCATGCCTCCCACAAAATCGATGCGTTTGTCGGTCCGCACGTCCTTTATACCGAGAATTGGATCTAACAATCGGTTTTGCAAAATCGCCACATCCAATGAGTCAGCCACTCCCCCGGGGTTAGCCGTTCTGGCAGCCACGGTTTCATTCTCTGAAAGCTTAAGCTCATACCACTTCCCATCCAGGTACATGCTCCATTGCCCACGCTCCTGAGGCGCGGGATTTCCATTTTCCGACACCGCAAAGCCTTCTTTCACGAGCGCAAGAAATCCCTCCTTGGATTGCCCGTTCAAATCTCGCACCACTCGATTGTAAGGAAGAATCTGCAACTGATCGTCGGGAAAAATTACGGAAAGAAAGAAGTTATACTCTTCGTCCCCGGTATGACTGAAACTTTGCTCCTTTAGCTCAGCGCGCGCGCGGCTCGCGCTGGCGGCACGGTGATGCCCGTCAGCGATATAAAGATAATCGACGTCACGAAAAGCGTGGACAAACCGCACCGGATCTGGAACTCGCCAGATTGTGTGCTGGATCCCATCGTCAGCCGTGAAGTCGTAGATGGCATTTGCCATCGTTGTTTCCATCCCCATCGTATCGATATCGCGACGCGCGCGGTATGTGAGAAATACTGGTCCCGTTTGTGCTCGCAAGACGAGCATGTGCCGCGTACGATCGTCCTCTTTGTCGCGACGCGTGCGCTCGTGTTTTCGGATTACGTCCTGGTCATACTCATCGACGGAACAACAAGCCACCACTCCAATCTGTTCATGGTCGCCCATGATCAACCGATACAGATAGATGCTGGGTATCTCTTCGACCTGCAGGGGGCATCTCTTAATCAGGTTTTCAAAGTTATCCATCGCTTTCCGATAAACAGAGTCGCTGTAGATGTCTGTTCCAGCAGGCAGATCAATTTCCGGTCGCGAGACGTGCAAAAAGCTCAATGGATTGCCCGAAGCGAGACGACGTGCCTCTTCAGTATTCACGACATCGTAAGGCACACTAGACACCTGCTTGGCCCGATCAGCCGGAGGCCGCAAGGCACTGAAGGGTTGAATAATTGCCACTAAATGCTCCTCTAAGCAGCCGCGCGTGGACAATGTCCCAAGCAGCAGTGTCCAACGTGTGGTC
>JBOGOU010000249.1:0-3791 GCA_050748205.1 Pyrinomonadaceae bacterium
AGACTGAATAGGGCGGTGGTGTTGGCCTGAAGGAGAAACATTTGGATCTTGGTCTTTGATTTTTGGTCTTCGGTCTTCGGTCTTAGGTCTTTGCTCTTGCGTTCTTAGTCTTGCTATTCATCATCCCTCATTCCTTACTCTCATCCCTTATAACTTATCGCTTATAATCACTTATCACTCGTTACTCGTCACTCGTCACTTGTCCGCCGCGGCACGCTGCGGATTCTCGCCAGGCGTAGGCACTCCTGGGATCGGATAGCTCGGACGGATCTGTCTCACTACAGCATTTACCGGATGCTGGATGTATTCGAGAAACGGTTTCGGGTAAACCCCGATCCACAGAGACATGATCACCAACGGCAACATGTACGCCCATTCGCGTGTGTTCAGGTCCGACAGCTTCTCATTCTTTGGGTTATCGATAGTTCCAAAGAACATTCGCTGATAGAGCCAGAGCATATAGCCCGCGTTGAGGATTATTCCCAGTGCTCCCCACGCCGCCCACATCGGGTTGGCCTCAAAGGCACCTCGCAGGGCCAAAAACTCTGAAATGAACACGCAGAGCAGCGGCAACCCAATCGCCGTCATCGCCATTGCCAGGAATACCGTGGCGTAACCTGGCATGACATGCGAGAGTCCACCGAACTCTGCGACATTGCGCGTATGGCGTCGCTCATAAATTATTCCTAGAAGCAGGAAGAGCGCCCCTGAGTAGATGCCGTGGTTTACCATGTGCAGCACGGCGCCATTGAGCCCGTTAGGATTCAACGAAAACAGTCCGAGAATCACAATCCCCATGGACGACACTGACGAGTATGCGACGAGCTTCTTTACGTCACCGTCCTTCTTCACTACGAAATACATAGCTGCCAGTGCGCCGTAGATGATCCCCACAATCGCCAGGAAGATCATCACGCTCCGGACACCGAAAGACCCAAAGTACGTTTCGTCAGCGGAGGCCGCGGGGAACATCGGCAGGTTGAAGCGATAAAACCCGTACGTTCCCAGTTTGAGCAAGACTCCAGCGAGGATCACCGAGCCGGCAGTCGGCGCTTCTACGTGCGCATCAGGCAGCCAGGTATGGAAGGGGAACATTGGAACCTTGATGGCGAAGCCCAAAGCAAAGGCCAAGAAGAGCAGCACTTGCATTGTGCCCATCGGTAGGACCGAACCCATGGCCTGCATGTACATGATGTTGAACGTACCCGCACCGCTCTTAGCCGCGGCGACGGCATTGTTGAGCATGGCGCTTGCCATCGCGTCGCCCTGCCCGATATTCGCAATTGTGGCGGCGCTGATTTGATTTGCGATCCCGGCGTCCTGCGTCAAGAAATACATTTTCAAAACGCCCAGCAGCATGACAACCGATCCTACCAGCGTATAGAGGAAGAACTTTATGGCCGCATAAAGCCGGTTCTCGCCTCCCCAGATGCCAATCAGGAAGTACATCGGCACCAGCGACACTTCAAAGAAGAGATAGAAAAGAAAAAGATCCATCGAGGCAAACACGCCTACTACGGCCGTCTGCAAAACCAGCAGCAGGACGTAGTATTCCTTCTCGCGCTTCTCGATGTAATTCCACGAAGACAACGCGGCAACTACGCCCAGCAACGTCGTCAAGACAATTAGCAGAATCGAAACGCCATCGACTCCCATCTGATAACGTGCCCCGATTACTGGAATCCACTGGAAGTCTTCCAGAAACTGCATGCCGCCGACCGCCCGGTTGTAACCCAGGAGTAGCAGTGAGGCAATAAACGCGAGTCCAAACCACGCGGTCGCGAATTTCTTGATTGCGCTTGACTGATCCTTCTTGAAGAGCGCGAGAATAATGATCGCACCCAGCGTGGGCAACCAGGTGACAATGGAAAGAGTGTAACTTTTCATAAACGTTTGTCAGTAGTCAGTTGTCCGTGGTCAGTCCTTAGAGCCCCAACGCAAACATGTTCTTGACCCCTCTTGCGATCTCAGCTCCAAGTCTTGCGACGTCTCCACCAAAAAATAGTGCCGCCGCCGCAACCAGCCCCACCACCATCACCAGGGCGTAGTTTTGAGTGAATCCTGTCTGTGCTGCACGAAACAGCGGAGACATCAATCGAATAATGAAAGCTGCAATTGCGTTTACTAATCCGTCGACAAAGTATTGATCTGCGAGACCGGTCATCCGGCTCCAAAGGCGAGTTAGCCAGGCGGAGCCGTTTACCACGCCATCGATCACCTTGGCGTCGAATGCATAGACTGCGCGCGCGGCATCCATTACCCGCCGCGTTATCGCCCAGCCGTAGAATTCGTCAACCCAGTATTTGTTGTAGCTCGCCTCGTAGAGTGGCTTCAACCGGGTGGCCCAGATGTCAGGCAGGCGCGTATCCTTGACGTAGAAAAGCCATCCCAGTCCAATACCAATCGCGGCTACAAGAAGTGAGATTAGTATGAACAACCATTCCGCCGCCAAGTGGCTGCCGAGCGTCTTTTCCGCAGCGTGCGCCAAGTTGAAGCCTTCCGCTCCATGAGCCCCGCCCTCGCTTCCAGTCGGATTGGTTTCCAGAGGCGAGTGAGTTTCGACAGGTGCTGCTTGCGATGTCTCCGCGCCATGTGACTCGCCTGCGGCAACGTGCTCCTTTCCAAACTCGCGCGTCTCGGGATTCCAAATGATCGGGGACATGAAGTTGACGATATTCAGTCGACCGCCTGGATGCTCACTGCCGGTGATGAACTTGAAAGCGGGTCCTATTCCAACAAAACCGCCAATGGTTGCTAACACTGCCAGCACAACGAGCGGAGCCACCATAGACCGGGGTGCTTCGTGGGGCACATGTGCGTGATGTCCCGGCGTCTCGTGGTCCTTATGGACTTCGTGGCCCGGCGTGTGCTCGTGAGCATTCAGAAATTTTTCCTTGCCCCAGAAGGTCATCGCTACGAGGCGAGTCATGTAAAACGCAGTGCAGGTCGCGGCGATGGTCCCCACGATCCACACGAGCCATCCGACGGGAATGTAAGTCGTCGAGGCCGCCTGCCAGAGAATCTCGTCCTTTGACCAGAAACCACTGAACGGAATGATGCCGCAAATGGCCAACCATCCGGCGAGGAACGTCATGTAGGTGTAGGGCATGTATTTCTTCAGCCCACCCATGCGCCGCATATCCTGTTCGTGATGCATGCCATGGATCACGCTGCCGGCGCCAAGAAACATCAGGGCCTTGAAGAAGGCGTGTGTCATCACATGGAAGATACCGATCACAAATGCGCCAACGCCGCAGGCCATGAACATGAAACCAAGCTGTGAGACGGTCGAATAAGCCAACACTTTCTTGATATCGTTTTGCGTGATGCCAATCGTTGCCGCAAAGAGAGCTGTGGCCGCGCCGACGAGCGCAACTACCGTCATCATCGTCTTGGAATGCTGGAAGATTACGTTCGTCCGCGTAACCATGTAGAGACCGGCGGTCACCATGGTTGCGGCATGGATCAGAGCCGATACGGGAGTGGGACCAGCCATCGCGTCGGGCAACCAGACGTGGAGCGGGAGTTGCGCGGATTTACCACATGCTCCGACGAAAAGACCAAGCGCAATCCACGATAGAATGCCCCATTGCCATAGGCCTTCAATCGGGTAGCTTTTCGCCTGAGCGAAGACGTCTGTGTACTGCGCCGTACCGAAGGTGGCAATCACTCCAAAAATCGCCAGGGCAAATCCGAAGTCGCCAATGCGATTGGTGATGAAGGCCTTTCGCGAGGCATCCGCCGCCTCCTGGCGGTTGAAGTAGTATCCGATCAGCAGATAAGAGCAGAGG
>JBOGOU010000250.1:0-1646 GCA_050748205.1 Pyrinomonadaceae bacterium
GGTCGCTACTGCTCCCGGTTCCGTATCGTTTGGTGGCGTGAAAAGTACTAAAGCGTGAACACCACCAGCAGCGCAAAAAGCACAAGCGACTCGATCAGGGCCAGTCCCAGAATCATCATCGTCTGGATCCGGCCCGCAGCTCCCGGATTGCGGGCAGCTCCTTCTACCGCGGAAGCCGCTACGCGCGATTGGCCGAGCGCACCACCAACTACTGCGATGGCAAACCCGATACCTGCCGCGATTGCTTTGAGCCCGGCGGCGCTTCCCTGTGCCTCAGGCTGGGGCGCCTGGGCTAACACCGGTAATGCGGTAATTAGAACGCCCACCAGTGCGAAAAAGACTAAGTTGAGTTTTCTCATTCTCCCAGCTCTCCCTCCGAGTACAAGCTCGGAACGACTGCGGTGTAAGTCATGCAGAGTAAAACTGGCTGGTATGATTTCGCCTGAATCCGGTATCCACCGCCCCTCGAACAACGGCGCTCCTGCGAGACAGACATTCCCTGCTTCAAAACACAAAGCTATGATCTGCCAGAAACCTCATAAGAGCTTGCACCACGGTGATACAACTGTGCGGGTCAACGTGCGCTGGCGCGTTTGCCTATCGCCGCTCGGCCCGCTCCCCCTTACCGCAAGTTAAGAAACTGCCAGGACTTCCTGCTGGTTTGCCTGAGCGTGAGTCTCGTCCCCAGCTCCGCTGTGCTCACTGTCGGCAGCATGTTCCTCATGCGGCGCATGAGAGACCTCGCTCAAGTAAAGCTGCGACAATAAGACGAACACGAATGTCTGAATAAATGCTACAAAGACTCCCAAAGGCATCAAGACCACGGGAATCAACCAGTAAGTGTAGGGCGGAAATAGACCCGCAATACTGGAGGCAACCTGTTCATCAGCAAACATATTTCCGAACAAGCGGATGCCCAGAGAAAACGGACGGATGAAGTTGCTGATCAGCTCAATCGGAAAAATCAACCAGGAGATCCACCAAATCGGGCCCGCGAGGTGCTTCAGGTGCCCCACGATGCCATTCTCTTTTATGCCGATGTAGTTGTAATAGAGAAACGAAGTAATGCCGAGCGCGAAAGTGACGCTGACTGCCGCAGTGGGAGACATGAACAGGGGAAACTGACCCATCAGGTTGGAAACCAGGATCAACACGGCAAAAGTCATCACAATTGGAAAATATTTCAAGCCGTGTGGACCAACTATGTCTTCGAGCATGTCGCGTACGGCCAACACGCCGAGCTCCAGCGTTTGTTGCCCGGACCCTGGCTCTTCAATTGAAAGCTTGCCCTTGAGAATCCAGATGATGGTGAAGCTCAGAATGCACGCGATCACAAACATTATTGTGTACCAGGGGATCGCCGTCTCGGGGCTGTATGGCCCAAAAACCGCCTCGGGTGTCGTATGGAATTTGGCAAAAAACGACTTCCAAAGCGGATAGGTATACTTCATTTCCAGGTTGTAGACGAACTCGCCAAGATAGTGGTTGACCAACTCAACAATGATCGGCGTGTGATGGGCATCGTGCTCAGTCTTTTCACCGTGGTCGTAGGCATTTGTTGTCTTCTGCATCCAGATCTTTTACTGATTTACTCTCGATGGATGTTATCTTTATATTTCTCTCTTATAGCATCGACAATTATTTAT
>JBOGOU010000251.1:0-2788 GCA_050748205.1 Pyrinomonadaceae bacterium
CAGATCCACAAACGCCTGGTTCGGAGCGAGACTTCCGGCGCCAGCGCCTGTCGCGTCGTTCTGTATGAACATCGTCATGGCGGCTGCAACTCCAAAAAACGTCAGCCTATCGGATCAGGTTGCCGCGGTGGTCTCCAATCCTGCCCCTGAGGCTGGTAAGGCTTCGGATCCGGCACCCGACAGGTCTCGGGACACGGCTCAGGCCTGGGCTCTTTTGGCGGACAACACTCTGTGATCCGGTCGTTTAGTTCGACCTGCCGGTCGTAATCGCCGGCTGCTCCTGGCTCAACGCGCTCGGCAATACCCTCCACCCGCTTCAATGACTTGACAAGTTGTTCGCTCAGTTCGAGTTGCCGAGTCAACTTCCTGGTCATGCCGCAGAGCAAATCATTGGCGTTCTTTAGCTCGCAGATGATGGTGTTGTTCTGGTTGCTGTGATGGTCGAGGATCGAATTCGTAACTTTCAGGACCTCAAAGATGGCGAACAACCCATTCGACAGTTGGGCGACCCCTGCCTGGAGGTGATTATCGATGGTGTCTAGTTTCGCGTTCGTCTGGGCGATGTCGCCACGGATGTTGTTGCCGACGGCCACAGTAGCGGCGGTATTGTTGTTGATCTGATCAAGCTTGGCGTTGATCTGATCCGCGACGTCTTGAATCGATGGCATGTTCCCTCCTTCATCTCAGGAAGTTATAGCGGAAATTTTGTCGGCGAGGATCACTTCATCCTGTTTGCGCAGCTCGCGAACTACCGATCCTGCTTATACCGGGAAGTGAAGGTCGTGCGAAGACTCTCCTTTTCCCACGCTGCAACGGGGGGAGTGGCGCGAGACTTGTCGCGCGGGTCGGGGTAGAAGGGAGTGTCGGACCAGCCGATCTCGAGTTCGATCTCGTCTGCGTCGGCGACTGCGTGTTCTTCAAATAACACCTCCCCACCCGGTGATTGAGTCTCCGCTAGTTTGACGATTGTCTTAGGCAATCGCACATTGACCAACGCCTCGCTTTGCGGGTCAATCGTTCGGAATCTCGGTAGCATGAGCACGCCTCCTGGAGGTATCGCCCGGCCCTGGTCGGACAGTTGCACGCGCAAGCGCCGTGTGGCGGGGTCAAAGATCATCGCCCGCACGTCGGAGATGTAGTGGATGGGTCGGTCGATAGGGTTGCGCAGCCTCACCGCGAGCTCGAACCCGTCGTCAGCCTCCCTCATCGACTCGATGGAACCCTCGAACCGTGGCGGTTGCTTCCTGGGTGGTTGCTGTTTGGAGGGGCTCATTGGTTTTCCCCAGATCTAAAGGTCTGTTCGTTGTGGACTGTTGTGACTGCTGTAATATCACAAAATTCTCTGTTCAGCCGATCACGGAAGCTTGCCCTCGCCTTCTCCGTATGGAGGAGTGTGCTATCCAGCGCGTGGAGCTCGTTGCCGAGTTCCTCGACGGTGAGGACTGCCCAGACATCGTCGAGCGGCATCCGGCCAGCCCATCCGTTAATCGTTTCATAGAGCTGTTCGCCAAGCTGATCGGCACTGCACTCGTCAAGATGGGCCCGCAGCGCAGATTCGTAGATCTGGATCGGTTCCACGAGTGCCCAGATTACATGCTCGCTTGACAACGCCGGGACCAAAAGGTGTGCTAGTTCCAACTGCACATCATTGAGTTCTGTATTGCTCCCTGCAAGCACCTCACGCGCTTGGAAAAGTATGCTTAGTCGCTCGACCGCAGCTTCTCGATCCGCGTGGTCGTCGACGAACTGTTTACTCAATGTCGCCGCCGTTCCACCACGCAGTGCGTACTCTTCGATCAAGCGCAAGATGTAAACCAACGGCCGCACGAGTCCCTCAAGCACGAACGGTCGAAGCTCCGGGTGCCTCGCCATCAGCGTGCAGACCTGCGGACTGAATCCATAGTAATCGTGATAAAGCGACTGGAAGAAGGAGAAGCCAACCTCGCTCTTGCGAAGCAGGCCATCTCGCACAGATCGGAGGGCGGCCACCTCCGCCGAGAGCGTCGAACCTGACGCCACCGTAGCGACGATGCAGCATCCTCCGTTGGTTGCGCACGGACCCGACGACCCACAGTGAATGCCTGGGTCGCGCAGCACCGGCGTGGTACCAGCCGCGTTGGCGTTCTGAGTTCGCAGATCGTTCTCATCGGTGATCGCGGCATTCTCCTCCGGCGACGACGGATTGCAACCCGCAGTCAGGGCCAGTAGAGCGTTGTTGACAATGCGAAGCGCGTGCGATAGCTCATGGTACAAGATCACCGAGTTGGGAAACGCAAGGTCCAGTGTGCCGCCGGTCCCAGCACGAGCGGTGCAGTAGCCGTTTCCGTTGCTCTGGGACGTGTCGTAGATGACGAGACAGTCATTTGTGTTGTTGAGCCCAGCACCTCCCAGTCCAGAATTGCTCGGCGCCAGGGCAGTACCGGCAATATTAGTTATCATGGTCCCATCATTCAGCGTAAAGTTCGCCAACACTGGCAAGACTATGATGTTGACGGCCTGCGGTCCGGCGCCCAGGCCGTAGTCCGGCGTGAAGTTTGTGTTGACGAGGTTGCCAAGTCGCGTGGCTGGTATTCCGTTATCTGTCCGTGCGTAGGTTACCTGTTGCCGATTTCCGACCTGCGCAGCGAGACCCAGTCCCGTATCGCCGTTGGCGATAACCGTCAGATCCACAAACGCCTGGTTCGGAGCGAGACTTCCGGCGCCAGCGCCTGTCGCGTCGTTCTGTATGAACATCGTCATGGCGGCTGCAACTCCAAAAAACGTCAGCCTATCGGATCAGGTTGCCGCG
>JBOGOU010000252.1:0-11112 GCA_050748205.1 Pyrinomonadaceae bacterium
TTTCGGATTTCGGATTTCGGATTTCGAATTTCGTCTTTCCTAATCTCGGGTTCTGCTTTTGCTTCGCTCATTCTCAACAGGATGTTATTCGGTTTCGGTTACACGAAATTCGAAATCCGAAATTCGAAATCCGAAATCCCGGCTCCCAAATCACTTTGCTGCCAGTCTCTTTGCGATCTCCGTCGTATGCCGCCCCTGAAAACGCGCAATCGCCAACTCATTTTCGCTGGGCCGGCGCGAGCCGTCACCCTTTGTGATGGTAGAAGCACCGTAGGGTGTGCCGCCGCTGATCTCGTCCATATTCAGGAGCCGCTGCTCGGAGTAAGGCACGCCAACGATTACCATTCCCTGATGGAATAGTGTGGTATGGAAGCTTGTGATTGTGGTCTCCTGGCCACCGTGCTGGCTTGCAGTACTGGTGAAAACGCTGCCGACTTTGCCGACGAGTCCACCACTCATCCATAGTGCGCCGGTCTGATCGAGAAAGTTGCGCATCTGGGCGCACATATTTCCGAAGCGCGTCGGCGTGCCGAAAATCAATGCGTCAGCCTCTGTCAGTTGATCGGGCTGAGCAATGGGTATGTTCGAGAACATCGCGCGGGCGCCAGCCGCACCACTCTTCTCCAACGCCTCTTTAGGAACCAGCTCCGCCACCTGGTAGATACTCACTTCCGCGCCAGCCACTTCACGGGCGCCTTCGGCAACCGCTTCAGCCATTGTGTAAACGTGGCCGTACATACTGTAGAAAATGACCTGCACCTTCACGCTCATTAACTATCCTCCTGACATTCCACTCAAGATCGAACTACTGAAAGATAAGACTTAAGTCGCTCGAAAGGAAAGGAAACAGCAAGCCTCGTTCCGGCGACCAGAATTTCGAATTTCGAATTTTAGCGGGTTTTCACCCACGATCAGTAGTTACTTCGCCCACCCGTCCTGCAATGTGTCCTCTTTCGTAGGACAATACCGAAGAGGCACATTAGTTGCCATGCCGTAGCTGTTATGGCGTTGGTGCTATATTGATGAAGACTTTGTCTGAACGGCCACGACCGGCGCATGCAGAGTGTGAGGCGTATCATTTTTCATTTGTCATTCTTAGCGTGTGAGAATGGTCCGCGAGGTGGCTGACCTGTTGAGTCGCAGCGAGTAGTGGCCTAGGTTGTTATGAGATCTCTGTGTCCTCTGTGCCTCGGAGACCACGGAGAAATTGAAACTAGGCCACTACCTCGCAGCGAGCCGGATTGCAGCAGTAAGCCGCCGTAAATTGAAATCGGAGGTTCTCGAATATATGCCTGAAACGCAAGTGATTCGTTGTCCAACCTGCGGCGCTGCCAATCGAGTGGTACGTGAAAAGATAGAACAGGGTAATGAACCTGTTTGCGGAAAGTGCAAAACTCCGCTGCCTGTCTCTTACAGGCCCTTAATAGTTACCGATGCAACTTTTGCAACAGACGTCGAGCGGTCGCCGTTACCGGTTTTACTTGACATGTGGGCGCCATGGTGCGGGCCATGCCGAATGATTGCGCCGGTGTTAGAGGAACTCGCGTCAGAGATGGCGGGGCGAGTACGAGTAGCAAAGCTCAATGTCGACGAAAATCCAATGACGGCATCGCGCTTCAGTGTTCGCAGTATTCCAACTCTGCTGGTATTCAAGTCTGGGAGAGAGGTTGACCGGCTCATAGGTGTGCTGCCGAAAGCTGAGATAAAGCGAAGACTGGAGCCAGTCATAGCGAAGGGGGCGTCTGCTTGAAAGGCACGGAGCAAGAAGCCAAGCCAACTTTTCCGCGTCAAACGACGAAATCACACGAGAACGCAGGATAACCAGCAGCCGGTCAATTACGGAACCGCAGCGGTAGCGAGCGGATTCAATCTTGGTAAGCGGTGTCTTAACGGCCGATCAAAAACTAGGAGGTAACAGTCCGCCGCAACCCCGGCTTCGCAATGCTCAGATTCACCACGGCCGGAACTGCGGGTTTGAGAGGACGCGCCACCAACACTGGACAGGTTGCCTGACGCAGCACTCGGTCAACGTTCGATCCAAAGAGCGCTTCAAGTCCGAAGTCCCTGCCTAACGCACCCATGCACACGAGATCGATGTTGTGTTCTCTCGCGTAAGCGAGCACTTCACGATAGGGCTTACCCCAACGCACCGAGTGCGTCACGGTGCATCGCTTGTAGACTTCTGCGGGAACAGAATCTCGCAACCGCCGCGCTGCGCGGTGGTAAGCGCTTTCGACGCCCATCGGACCCCATGCAATTTCCGGCTCGTCTTGGGGTTCGGGCAAGACATGCAGCAGGTGCAACTCAGACTGGTATTTTTGCGCGATCGAAAGCGCATAGGAGAGCGCAAGCTCAGAGCTGCTTGAGAAATCATGCGACGCAAGCACTCGCTCGAAGACGGCCCGACCGTTTGCACGCGTCTCACGAGTTGGTTCCCGGAGACTGATGACGAGCACGGGACAGGAAGCCGTTCGAGAGACTTGTTCGGCTGTTGAGCCCAGTAAGGCCGCCACTGGTGATCGACGCGAGCGCATCACTATCAAGTCGATGCGCTGCTCCCGTGCCGTGCGCACGATCTCCTCGCCGATGTCATTTCCGCTCTGAACGACCAAAATCTCCCAACTCAGTTGTGAAGCCTCGGGCGGGCCCAAGTACCGCTTAAGTGAGTCTGCCAACTGCGTCCTGACCTGATCATGGTTTGCAACATTGGTCTCGAAGCTGACGAGCGCAGGAGTAGGAGCGCAGTGGCAAAGAAAAAGTTTTGCTTGGAAAACACGAGCGAGAGAGGCCGTGTAAACCAGGGCCCCATCGAATTCGAGTGGAAAATTCGCGGGACAGAGAATGCGCTCGATGCTCATCATCTTATGGTCGCCCTCGCAATCCAAGATCATCCGCTTCGTGATGTCTAATATGAGTGGCAAGTGGTATGCCGCGTGAAAACGGGCAAAACTGAGAGAGTATGAGACTGGGCTGTGGGGAATATCACCACGTGTGGGGGGCGCGAAAAGACGCAATTCGCCTAAGCCCCCCTAAAAATGCCCACGGTGCTTTGATTCAGGAGAGAACGATTTTGCCACGCCCTCAGGCCTTGGACGCTTTCGCGTTTGGCGTCGCCTGGCGCGCGTCGCGTAGCGACCCCGGTGAGTTTAGCCCAGCCTTTTTAGGCATTTCTCGCGGCAGTTGGCCCTGCCCCTGATCGTTAATCTTTTTCAGCCGGTAGCGAAACTGGTCGCGGGTAAGCCCCAGGAGTTCCGCAGCCCGTGTCTGATTTCCGCCCGCCCGCGCCAGCGCCTCCCTGAGAAGCACGGTTTCAACCACGCTTAAGGCTATGCCATCGCGCGGCAAACTGATAGACCCGTCCGCATCTATGACATTCGTGGTGGCAAAGCGGATAGGCTTGGGATCCATATCGGGAACGATTTCCCGCGGTAAATACTGGGTAGAAATCATATCGCCGTCTTCCAGCACCATCGCTCGCTCAATCGCGTTACGTAGCTCTCGCACATTACCCGGCCAGTGGTACAACTTGAACGCGCGAGCGGCTTCAGGTGTGAGGCCTTTTACTGTGCCGTTACCGAGACATTTAATGAAGTGGTTGGCAATGAGCAAGACATCGTCGCCACGCTCCGACAAAGGGGGCATCTCGATCTCGATCACGGCAAGCCTGTAGTAGAGGTCGAGGCGGAAACGTCCTATCTCGCTTTCGCGCTTGAGGTCACGGTTTGACGCTGCAATGACGCGCGCGTTAAAGGGTACATCTTTCACCCCACCGACCCGCCGGAAACTGCCCTCTTCAAGCACGCGCAGCAGCTTGGCCTGAAGGTTGATGTCCATCTCGCTGATCTCATCGAGAAAAATCGTGCCGCCACCGTTAGCCTGCTCGAGTAGTCCCTCTTTCCTCGTCCTCGCGTCTGTGAATGCGCCTTTCTCATGCCCAAAGAGTTCCGACTCAATCAGGTTTGCTGGTAATGCGGCGCAATTGATGGCGATGAACGGATGGTCGGCGCGATTCGAGGCGTAATGAATGGCCTTGGCAACAAGATCCTTGCCTGTGCCTGACGGTCCTTGTAAGAGAACTGATGACACTTGGCTCTCGGCGACTTTGCGCGCCAGTCGCATCATGTCCTGCATGACTTGCGACTGCCCGATGATTAGATCGAAAGGGAACTCGGTCACTCGCTTGCTTCGCGTTGCACTGCAGTCACGATCGGAAGGCGGCGGTCCGGGCGAGTTGTCAGGCTCAATTTCGGGTGCGTCGTTGACGAGAACGTCGCCAACGAAAGGGCGGAGGGCACCAAAAAGCGCTTGTTCATTGAAAGGTTTTTGTAAGAAGCCAACCGCGCCGGCGCCGAGGGCCTTGGCGCGCGCCTGACTGTCGCCGTGACCGGAAATGAAAAGAATCGGAATCCGCGATCCGGAAGCGAATAACTGACTCTGAAGCTCCAGACCGCTCATCCCAGGCAGCCGTAAATCGAGAACGAGGCAAGCCGGGTCTTTGACGCGGGAAGAACTTAAAAAGTCTTCTGCTGAGGCGAAAGTCTCCACATTTAACCCTACCGAATTGATGAGCCTCGCAATCGCCTGCCGCACCGACTCATCATCATCGACGATGGAGATCACGGGATTATCTTCGACCATCTGCTGTTCTCCTTCCCGGTGAGACTGCAACGCTTACCTCAAAGCCCAATAGCCCATCCTATTAAAATTCCATAATCTTCCGTCGGCCCCTAAATAACTACAAACGTTTCTTACCTTTTGGGATTTTTCTCTGGTGACGGTTACAACCTTGAAGGCGCTTGATATCGTGCGGACCATCGTCCATCTCAGAATTAGCCAAGAGATTTCAGATTTACGGGTTAATTAGCAGTTGCAATTCTTTTCGCTTTGCGGCCGCGCAGTTCCTCCAGAAACATATCTGGCGGAGTGAAGAACGGGTTCTCCTGGACGAAACCGCCTATGATGATGACTGGGTGGGTCCGCATGATGTCCATAACCACATCACCGCCAAATTTCGGGAGATCGTAGGTACAAACGACCGGGTCTTCATAACGCGGCAGGACGTAGTTCAGCCGCGCTTCATACTCAATCAAGTCATCAACGCCTGGCCGATCCTCGAGTGCCCATTCCATATAGGCAACCAGCCGAGTCAGCGGGAACGCCTGCCGTCTTCCAGTCTCCAAAACCTCCTGGATCAAAGTCAGCATTCGATTCTGATCGAAGTGGCCATCACGCAGGTAGGCTTGAGACCAGATCCGCAATTCCAGTTGGTTGGTTTCTTCCGCAGCCGTGATATCGATTCCAGCCCTCTCCAACTGTCGCAAGTGGTCTTCGCGTAGTTGCGGATCCACGATATGAAAGGCTTTCTCGCCGCGGTCGAAGCCTTGCTTAATAAATGGCAGCATCACTCGATACTCTTCCTCAGCGCTATTAAAAAAGGCGCAAAGATGACGCTTGTTGCCGAGGGTTGAACCGCCGAAGGTAATTGGACATGGGCTTTCATTGGCCGGCAAAGAGCCACCGAGGGTCGAATCGTGATCCTCGGGTACGCCGGCGCGATCTTTCGTGGAATCATAGAGTTATCCTCCCCATAAAGAACCAAAAAATTGCTTCGTTCCCGGTCCGCAAGGTAGTAACCGTTCCGAGTTGTGCTGAGGTGAGGCAAATGATAGACCTAAACTACTCGGATTCACACCTCTAAAAGCCGAAATCATCACCGGGTCATTTCACCCATTGGGAACTTTCGTCCAACGAAATCAATACATCATGGAAAGTCTGAGGTCATGAAGAAAAGCTGATCTCAGGCGCATTCGCAGGTCCCAGACGACCCTTACACACGTGGCACAGAGAATGCTCATCCCTTGAGCGCACTCGGACTAACTAGAGAAGTACTGCAGTAAGTCTGTCACAGAAATGTGTCGTCAGGGATCGCTAATCACGGAGCGTTCAAAAAGATGAAAGCACAGATCAAGTTGGGACGAATCCTCGGCATCGAGATCGGCCTTCATTACAGTTGGTTCATCATTGCGTTGCTGATCACGATGTCGCTGGTCGGCGAATTCCACGCTCTTAATCCTCAGTGGGGAGAAGTGGTGATTTGGACCACGGCAATCGTCACCAGCCTCCTGTTCTTCGCAGCGATCATCGCCCACGAACTATCGCATGCAGCAGTGGCAAAGGCGCGCCGACTTCCCGTGCGCGCGATCACTTTGTTCGCGCTGGGAGGAGTTGCCCAGATTGAAAGAGAAGCTGACGACGCTTCAACCGAATTCTGGATGGGAATCGCCGGACCAATTGCGAGTCTGGTCATCGGCTTCTTGTGCCTGGCGCTGGCGGTACTGCTCGGCTGGCCCGTGGGCGGCACACCCGAAACACCGTTGCTGGCGATGCTGATGTGGCTTGGCTACATCAACATCTCCCTGGCAATCTTCAATCTGATTCCCGGCTTTCCCCTCGACGGTGGTCGAGTGTTGCGCGCAATTATCTGGTGGGTGACGGGTAATGGTGTGAAGGCCACCCGGATCGCGGCTCGTGTGGGCCAGATTGTCGCATTCGGTTTCATCATTTTAGGAATCTTGAGGTTCTTCTCCGGTGCTGGAATAGGCGGCTTGTGGATAGCTTTCATCGGCTGGTTCCTGCTCGAGGCTGCTCGAGGAAGTCGCGCCCAGGTCGAGATTAGCGAAAGTCTACGAGACGTCCGTGTTGGCGACCTTGTAGAGCGCGACTGTCTCATTGTAGACGGTCACGACAATCTTCAGAATTTCGTTAACAAGTACCTGCTCCGTACCGGAAAGCGCTGCTTCCTCGTCCGTGACGGAGGTGGGATCGATGGGCTGATTACCCCTCACGACGTCAAAGAAACCGATCGTGAGCGGTGGCCCTTTACCACAATCGACGAGGTGAAGCGGCCGCTTGACCGATTGCACGTCGTTACGCCGGAAACACCGGTGAGCGAGGCATTAGAGATCATGAGTCGAGAAGACTTGAATCAACTGCCCGTCGTTCGGGACGGTCATATCGAGGGGGTTATTTCGCGCGGCGGCGTACTGCGTTTGCTGCAGACGCGCGCTGAGCTTGATGTGTAAAACAATGGCGACAACGAGGCGTGTTTTTGCTTGCTCCGTAAAATTCCGCAAAAGGAGGTTGATGTGAATATGTTTAAAGGACAACTAAGAACGCTCGCGATGGCGTTCATCACGATTTCAGTATGCGCGCTAACAGGTTTTGGCGCGCCGGCGGCGAATACCAGTCCACAGGCGAGTGCCCATATCATCAGAGAAGTGCGACATGAACTCGTCACTCTCCCTTATTACGGTGTCTTCGACTGGCTCGAATTTGAGGTCAGGCCTGACAGCACGGTGGTGCTGCGTGGACAAGTGGTGCGGCCGACTACGAAATCAGACGCGGGGGCTCGCGTTAGCAAAATCGACGGAGTTTCGCGGGTCATTAACGAGATCGAGGTGTTGCCCGTTTCTCCAAACGACGACCGGCTGCGCCTCGCGATTTACAGGGCTATCTACAACTGGAATTCGCCGCTCTTCCGGTACGCAACCCAGGCCGTACCGCCCATTCACATCATCGTCAATCGAGGACGCGCGGTGCTCAAAGGCGTTGTGGCCACAAAGGCTGACGCCCAATTGGCCTATATGCGTGCGCGCGGTGTTCCCGGCCTTTTTGACGTCAAGAATGAATTGCAGGTGGAAAGCGAACGGGCGCAATAGTTGGCTGGTGGATGCCGTTTGGAAACCTGCGAAGCAGGCGAAAGCATAGAGCCTGGGGCGTGAGCCCCAGGACAGTTTCAAAGTAGCGTTCAGCCCGTGAATCGGGCGGGAGTGGTGAGTTTGTCGAGGTTCTTGAAAGCGAGTGGCAAATAGAATGAACACCACCTGCGACTCTGGCGCTGTCCGCACGCTTCACGGGCCTGGTCGTGTGCTGTTGTTCGTGGGGCTCACGCCCCAGGCTCAATGCTGACGCCCGTTCCACTGGTTTATCGAGACTCTGACGGAAGGAGCTGAAAACGATGGCAAAAGCGATAGGCATTGATCTCGGAACAACAAACTCTGCTGTAGCTGTCATGGAAGGGGGCAATCCCGCGGTAATCGTCAACAGCGAAGGCGGACGGGTGACTCCCTCGGTCGTAGCGTTTACAAAAACGGGTGAACGTATCGTTGGGCAAATCGCTAAGCGACAAGCGGCCCTGAATCCGGAAAAGACGATCTTTTCGATCAAGCGTTTCATGGGCCGCAAATACTCCGAAGTGACGGAGGAACTCAAGCAGGTTCCCTACAAGGTCGTAGCCGGTCCAAATGACGCAGTTCGCATCGACATTGACGGCAAGCTTTATTCGCCTGAGGAAATCTCGTCTCATATTCTGCGCAAGCTCGCTGACGACGCTACGAAGTATCTAGGTGAGAAAGTGAAGGATGCGGTTATCACCGTTCCAGCCTACTTCAATGACGCGCAGCGTCAGGCGACCAAAGACGCGGGCCAGATCGCTGGCCTTAACGTGTTACGCATTATCAACGAGCCGACCGCGGCCTCTTTAGCCTACGGACTCGACAAAAAGAAGAACGAAACCATTCTGGTCTTTGACCTCGGCGGCGGAACATTTGATGTGTCGATCCTCGAGGTTGGCGACGGCGTTTTTGAGGTGAAAAGCACGGCCGGCGACACGCACCTGGGTGGCGACGACTTTGATAAGCGAGTGGTTGACTGGCTGGTGGAAGAATTCAAACGCGATCAGGGTATCGACTTGAGCAAGGACCGGCAAGCCCTCCAACGGCTGACCGAGGCGGCTGAGAAAGCAAAGATCGAACTCTCTTCCGCGATGGAGACTGAGATCAACCTGCCCTTCATCACAGCCGATGCAACCGGACCAAAACACCTCTTGATGAAGCTCTCTCGCGCCAAGTTTGAACAGTTGACGCACGATCTGGTCGAACGCTGCATGGCCCCGGTCAAGCAGGCGATCTCGGACGCGAAGATCAGCGAGAAGGATTTGGATGAGGTAATCCTCGTAGGTGGCTCCACGCGCATGCCCGCCGTCAAGGAACTCGTAAAGAGACTTACGGGCGGCAAAGAGCCCAATCAGTCTGTAAATCCGGATGAAGTCGTAGCGATTGGTGCGGCGATTCAAGCAGGCGTTCTGACCGGCGAAGTAAAGGATGTGCTACTGCTCGACGTGACGCCTTTGAGTCTTGGTGTGGAAACGCTTGGCGGCGTAATGACCAAACTGATCGAGCGTAACTCCACGATTCCTTCGCGCAAGACAGAAATCTTTTCGACCGCCGCGGACAATCAGGCAGCAGTTGACATTCACGTGCTGCAAGGCGAACGCGAACTAGCAAAAGATAACCGCACGCTCGGCCAGTTTCGCCTCGAAGGTATCGCACCCGGTCCCCGCGGAGTGCCGCAGATTGAAGTTACCTTCGACATCGATGCCAATGGCATCCTCAACGTCTCGGCTAAAGACATGGCCTCGGGGAAAGAGCAGAAGATCACGATCAGCGGCTCTACTTCCCTGGAAAAGAGCGAGATCGAACAGATGATCCGCGACGCACAGCAGCATGCAGCGGAAGACAAGGCCCGGCGCGAGCTGGTGGAAGCGCGAAACAATGCCGACTCGCTCGCCTATAACGTGGAGCGTGCGATCAACGAGATGGGAGATCGCGTGCCGGCACATGAGCGTGCCCGCGCTGAGTCACTCATTAGCGACATCAGAAACGCTCTGAAGGACGAATCAACGACGATTGATCGCCTGCGACAACTTACGAGCGACTTGCAGCAGGTATCACACTCGCTCGCCAGTGCTGCGTACAGTCAGGGTGCAGCCGCCGGCGCTGCCGCGGGCGCAGGAACAAGCGGGGGCGGGGGAAGCGGCGATGACGAGGTCATCGACGCCGAATACACTCCGAAGTGATGCGATACAGGGTGCCGGGTGTCAGGTGCCGGGTGCCTGAAAAGAAACTTGCATTTTACCCGGCACCCAGCACCTGACACCCGGCACCCTCTTTGCCAGATGGCGAACAATGGCAGTCAAGACGAAAGACTACTACGAAGTGCTCGGCGTAGGTCGCGGTGCCTCCGAAGATGAGATCAAAACCGCTTATCGAAAACTCGCTCGCAAGTTTCATCCCGACTTGAATCCGGGCGATAAGTCGGCAGAAGAGCGTTTCAAGGAGTTGCAGGAAGCATATGACGTTCTTTCGGATGCAGAAAATCGCAAGCTCTACGACCAGTACGGTGAGAATTGGCGCGCGGTCAAGCAGGGAGCAAGCGCGCCTCCGCCCGGTTGGGAGGGTTTTCGGGCCCAGAGCGGCCCGCAGGCCGGTGGCTTCAACTTTGGCGACTTTGATTTCGGGTCATTCAGTAGCACAGGAGACTTCGACATCTTCGGGGAGATGTTTGGCCGCGGCCGCGGCGGACGTGCACGCCGCAACCGCGGGCACGATGTTGAGGCTGAACTCGAGCTTTCGCTGGAAGAGGCGCATCGAGGCGGACGGCGCACGCTGCAAATGCAAGTGGCAGAAATCTGCCCGACGTGCAACGGCACCGGTGTCGTAAAAGACAATCAGACGTGCCAGACGTGCGGCGGTTCCGGCCAGGTAATAAAACCGAAGACCGTTGAGGTGAACATTCCCGCCGGAGTGCGAGACGGTTCTACGGTGCGCCTGGCGGGACAAGGCGGGGCTGGTGTGAATGGGACGCCGGCCGGCGATCTTTATCTTCACATTCGTCTGCGTCCGCATCCCATTTTCACAGTACGCGGAGAGGATCTGGAGGTTGAGATTCCGATCGCTCCTTGGGAAGCGGCGCTGGGAACGAAAGTAGAAGTGCCGACGATTGAGGGAAAGGCAGAGGTGACAATTCCTCCAGGCTCACAGAGCGGACAACGGTTGCGCTTGCGAGGGCAGGGTCTAAACAAACGCAAGAGTGGTCGCGGCGACGAATACGTCAGATTGAAAGTCGTAGTACCCAAAGAGGTCAGCGCTGAAGAGCGCCGGTTGTTTGATGAGTTGGCGAGGGTATCGAAGTTCAAGCCGCGAGGAGGACAGCGAAAGTGATGCAGGGTCGTCTCAACCTCTTTACCGGGACCGCGGGCGTCTCGCCCGCAAT
>JBOGOU010000253.1:0-38087 GCA_050748205.1 Pyrinomonadaceae bacterium
CACCTGACACCTGGCACCCGACACCTGACACCTGGCACCCGACACCCGACACCTGGTACCCGACACCCGACACCCGGCACCCGGCACCCGGCACCTGACACCCGACATCCGACGCCTGGCACCCGACACCCGGCGCCCGGCACCCGGCGCCCGGCGCCCGGTACCCGACACCTGGTTCTCCGTCTGGGTTTAAGGTACGTCAAAGGGCTTAGTGAAAAATCCGGTCAAGCTATTGTGAGCGAACGAACCAGGCGACCATTTCTCAGTTTTGATGATCTGCGTAATCGCGTACCTGAATTGCGTAAGGATGAATTGCGCAAGCTGGCCTCAGTGGGTGCCCTGAATTTCATTCAGCCCCCTGGAGGTCCAAAGTCCAAAGTCCAAAGTCCAAAGTTAAATACGCAGACGTTGGACGTTGGACGTTGGACGTTGGACAAAGGAACAAATCGACGGGACGCTCTTTGGCAAGTGGAACGCGTAGCTCGTCCGGCTGGTCCTTTGTATCAGGGGCTGCATGAAACGGATAGCCATTCGCCTCTGGCCCCGATGACCTTGCTGGAAAAGATTGATGCAGACTTTCGTGGCACTGGATTAACAATCGGCCGGCATCCAGTAGCACACCATCGGAGTGAGCTAACTAAACTGGGAGCTGCGCGCGCTATCGATATTGGCGCGATGCCTAATGGCAGAGCAGTTCGCGTGGCTGGCTGGGTTATTGTGCGACAGCGTCCGGGTACCGCAAAAGGATTTGTTTTTCTAACTTTGGAGGATGAAACCGGCGTTGCCAACGTCATCATCACGCCGCAGCTTTTTGATAAGAACCGTCTGGTGTTGGTGGATCACCCATTTCTTTTGATCGAAGGCATCCTGCAAAATCAGGACAACGTGGTTTCAGTCAAAGCAAAGCAAGTCAGGCCGCTTTCTTTCAAACTAGCTGCCGCACCATCACACGACTTTCATTGAAGGATGTGGCACGCGCATCTTGCGCGTGATCCCACGGGGGAGAAATCCACCGCAATTTAGCAATTCTCGAGAAAGCGCAAATCTTCATAATCCAGTAGTGTTTCAGAGCAGGGAATGATCACCAATGGCGTGGGACCCTTCTTCAATATTTCCTAAACCTAAGGAGAACTCAATATGAAAATCAACTACCCGGCGGTGCTTGTGGCGGCAATCTTGCACTGGATCCTGGGTGCTGTTTGGTACGGCATCTTTACCAACAAGTTTGTCGAACTCATGGCGTGGACGCCAGAGCAATTGAGGGCACTCGAGAACCAAAGCCACGGGAAAGAATACGTCATGGCATTTCTCTCGTCACTGGTGCTGGTCTACGTGCTTGCACACTTTGTGCAATACACGAAAGCTACCAATCTGGTTGGCGGCTTGCAGACTGCCTTCTGGCTTTGGCTGGGCTTTGTTGCTACCACACAGGCTGCCACTGTCATTTTTGAGGGACGAAAACCCGGCCTATATCTCTTGAATATTGGCTATCAACTCGTAGCCTGTCTGGCTGCCGGAGCTCTTCTGGCGATTTGGAAACCCAGAGCAGCCACTGCTCCTGCATCTCAGCCGGCTTGAGTCGTCCCGTCAACCTCCAAGGTCTGCTTGCGGGCAAATCCCCGCAAGTTGTTTCATCAGTTCATTCGTGTACGGCGGCAAATGATCTTCAAGATCTTTGCCGCCCACCCGTCGCGCTCACCATTCTGCTCCCCGGTCGATATTGCTCCAGCGACGCTCGAGGATATGAACGCGCCGTTCACTCGCGTCCTCTTCAGCACAAAAGGCTCTTGAAAGATAACCAGAATGAAGTAAACTTCGGGCGAAATGTCGCAGTCGATCATCGGCGAGCAATTATGGGCCGAGATGACCGAGGCCCAGAAGGCTGAAGCTGTCCGTAGAGGTCGAGCGACGTTGAAACAGATGACCGAAGGGTTGCTTGATGGCTCGGATGACCTTCGCAAGGTGTGCGGAGACTTCCTTGCCCATACCGACGACTCTTTAGAAGACATTTCTATCGACCACAGAACGATCGAGATCCCACCCCAGGAAATCCCTCGCAAGACCACAGCCCGTACTCCAAAGAGAAGGCGACGTTCAAAACCCAAACGGCGAGTTCCCAAACCGAGAAAAGCGAAACAACGATTTGGCTTGCCTGAGGGATTTGCTCCTCGTTTCCAACGAGATGGTCGAAGCGTTCTTTTGGAGGATAATGTCTACCGCCTTCCAAACGGTCAGGAGTACATACCCCAACATCCGACTGGAACGCTGGGTAAACTCCGTCACCTCTATGCGCTCCTCACCCCAGAGCAATATGACGCCGCCCGGCGAGGATCGGTTTACGTTCACACCGATGGACGAGTGTTTGATTACAGCGTAGACCATGGCGATCCAGCACGCGACATTTTCGATACTGGTTATACAATCAGCGACTTAGAACGAACGGGACGATACGCCTCCGAGCCTCGCGCCGTTCAAAGACGGTCTAACCCTCTCAAGCAACGGCACGCAGCTCAAGCAAGTTGAAAGCAATTGGGGCAGTTGGAATTAGTGGGCTAAGAAAAAGTGGTGTTGAGGATAACTTGCGGAGCTAGGCTGATTTTACAATTTGTTTCGCGGGAGAGTCGATGAGACCCTGGACCACTTGGGCCACTTGGGAAAGAGGCTTTGGCTTCCTAAGAAATGCATCGGCCCCACAGCGTCTTGCTTCATCTTCCATTTCCGCGGAACCGTAGGCAGTGAGAACAATGATTCGCGTCTGTGGGTTACGCTCGTGAGCCAGCTTGATTATGGCCAGCCCGTCAGGATTTCGTGTTGTGCCGAGCCGCAAATCTTGAATGATAACCTGATAGAAAGAGCTTTCAACGAGCCTTTCAGCTTCCTCAAGTTCCCTCGCGGTATCGACTTTAAACCCGTGCAGCGAAAAGTACTCGCTCATCGAAAAGCAGATCGACTCCTCATCGTCAACGACTAATAAGCGAGGCAATCGCGATGCCTCTTGCGGTGAGTCATCCGGCTTACCCAACATGCGTCTTAAACGTCCTGACACTTTCTTAAGATGTCCAACTGGATTTAGCTTCACATTCGGTTCCGGGAAACGCTCTGCAGCGAAGGGAGTCTCACGCTTTTGAGCAGCCGAATTCAAAATAGCTTAGGACAGGGCCTGGACTCGATAAATGACACTGTCAGGACCCACCAATCAACAACAATCCCGGGCACGAAGTTAGGGCAATGTAAAAACGACTCTTCAAAGGGTTCGCGCTTGCCCTCAAGTCAATTCTCATATCAAAGAATCTTTAGCCTTCTTAGTAAGCAGCGATTCTGCGAGCGTGCGCAGATGCGCCGGCATCTCCACAGGCTGATAGCCTTCTGTCGTTTGAACGTGCGCGGAAAGAAAACTCAGTTCCGCTGCACAGAACTCACAACCGGTAATGTGGAGACGGATTCTGTCTGCCTTATTAGGAGGAAGCCTGTAAGACTGGCTTAAGGAAACTTCTTCTGATGTGGGGCAGGCGCGCGATTTGGTGAAGGCTCTTGTACCAACAGCACTCATCTTTCAAACTCCTCCAAACGCGTCTGCATCCGATGAGGCCAGGCAGTAGGACTCAGGAGAAAGAGCGAGGTGGAATTTGATGCCTGCCCGGCCCGGATGCTATATCGCTATAGCAGCCCGCACATTGGGCCTCTGTGGGATCAGCCGTCGAGTTTTGCCAAACACCGAAGGAGTGGGAGGCTTCGTAATTATATAAAGCAAGACTTCACACACCTCACGAGTACCCGTCCCGATCGTGTTCCCACCCTCATCTTGCAGAGCATAGATTTTGCCCGCACTGTCGAGTGGGAGAATTATTGGCTTCGTATCCATTGCACTTTCCTCGGCCGCCCGCGACCACAGGCCACGGGCGGCTTGCACTTATTCGCTATGGGCAACCTTAGAAACTGCCGGTTAACCTTTTACTTTCGAGCTTTGAGCTTTCGCCTTACAAGACCAGCAACGCCGGCTAGTCCAGTTCCGAGTAAAAACATGCTCGCCGGCTCAGGAACAGCAGTAATCCGGGCTTGAATTGAGGTGACTCCGCCATTTGTAGACGGAGGCACCAGGGCCAACGGGTTATTCTGAACATCGTACTGCACGGCACCAATTTCAATGTGTGTAACGGTAAAGGTAATTTGGCCACTGCTGCTGTTTTGACTTATGGTGCCTGTAAGGAGGGCACTAAAATCGCCGGAACCACCGCTTGGAACTGTCTGCGTAACGCGGATCTGAATTGTGGTTCCGGGTGTAATAGTGGCTCCGGTTCCAGTAACCGCGGTCTGTATCTCACCTAGACTCCCGAAGGTAAAGGTGCCGCCGGGATTCACAGTCACATTCGTGACGCCGGTGAATGTTAGACTCAACTGGTTTCCCATGCCCCCAAAGACAATGGCGTTAGGACTTGAGAACCCTCCAGCCCCATTGAATTGGGCGGTGGTGCTATAAGTGACCGGGTCCGCCTTCGCGGCCGCCGCAGCAAAGGCCATCATTGCGGCAATTGCCACGAACGTTAGCGACGTCTTAAGAAAACCTCTCATTTTACTCTCCTTAGTTTTAGATCCCCATGAACTCCCCAAAAGTCGCGAGGTGATTGTTAACACTCCCAAGGCTCAGCCACGAGCATTACCCGAGCCGACCTTCAAATTGCGGCAGAAGTCCGGGGCAAAGAACCTCTGCCAAAACAGGTGATCCCTCTCAACAACGCTGGAGCGGAACCACCAAAAAAACTATTTCCGAAAGCGTCTGCGGCGACGAATTCCTGCGGCTGCACCCACTAGACCTGTACCGAGCAGCAACATACTGGCTGGTTCGGGGACAGGGGTGTTGGGTCGACCGACGTCGCTATCATTTCCGTCGCGCGTTTCAATAGAACTGTTGGGAAGGCTTGGTTCAGGAAGAACGATGCAGGGCAAATGCAAGCTCTAACTGGTCAAGCCAACAATCTCTCAGTCAACAAACAGAGAGCTACATGTAGACTGGCACGCCTCCTACTGAGCAAACCTGGGGCCACACCGGATCATTGCTCTAAGCCTCGGAAACCAGGGGTTTTGATAAGGTTTTGAGCCCCGGGAATCAGGTGGCAAACGCTGTAGTCTGAGATTCAGACCCGCATTCTAGACTCTGGACGAGTTGAGGTGATACTTCTTAATCTTCTGGTAAAGAGAGCTACGGGGTATGCCTAACCTCGTGGCTGCTCTTTCCACCCGCCCCTGTTCTTCTCGCAGGACCCTCTCGATATGCTGTTTCTCGAGTTCGTTAAGCGTCAAACTGGAGTCGAGATAAGCCGCCGGGCGTCCTGCGTGCCCGTCGAAGTGGAGGTCTTTAAACCTGATGGTCTTTTGTTCACTTAACAGCACCGCTCGTTCGATCACATTGCGCAGTTCCCGAACGTTGCCAGGCCAGGAATAAGTCTGCAGGGCCTTAATGCAATCGGGCTCGAGCTCAAACTCACCGCGGCCCAGGTCAGTGGAGAGTTTGTCCAAAAGATACTCTGCCATGATTGGGATATCTTCGATCCTCTCGCGCAATGAGGGAAAAGCGAGCGGTATAGTGCTAACTCGAAAATAGAGATCGTCTCTGAATTTTTTCTCCCGCACGAGTTCACCGATGTCCTGATGAGTGGCCGCAATCAGGCGAACATCCACTTGCCTGTCTCTAACGTCTCCGACTCTTCTAAAGCGTTTGTCTTCCAGGACCTTTAGCAGCTTCGGTTGAATTTGCAAATCTACATCGCCAATTTCGTCGAGAAAGATCGTTCCCCGATGGGCCACCTCAAACAGGCCTTGTTTCGAAGAAGTGGCGCTGGTGAATGCGCCTTTCTCGTGGCCAAAAAGTTCGGTTTCAAGCAGCTCACGAGAGAGACCGGCGCAGTTTAGATCGACAAACGCTTCTTCCGCCCTGGGGCTGTTCTCGTGTAACCAACGGGCGAGCACGCCCTTGCCGGTGCCGGTCTCACCAAGAATCAAAATCGGACTCTCCGTTGCCAATATCTTCTTGGCCTGTTCGGCCAGAGCCCGAATGCTGGCGCTTACGCCAATGAATGGATCGACAGCACGACGAACCTCGCGGGACCTACTGGCAAGCTGTTTATGCCGGTTTCGCTGATTCTCCAGTAGTCGTTTCAAAATAACCATCAGCGCGGGCAATTCTAGCGGTTTCGTAAGGAATTGCTCTGCTCCTTCTTTGATGGCCCTCACTGCAAGATCTATGGAGCCATGCGCTGTAAGAATGAGCAAAGGAATATCAGGATTGATTTCCTTGAGTCGGGGAAGAAGGTCCAGGGCAGTACCATCGGGCAGCATGTAATCGGCGATCACAATGTCAGGACGTGACGTTCGAAAAATATCTTGTGCGTCACGGCAGCTTTCGGCTTCATCAATCTCGTAGCCCTGGAGCTCAAGGAAGTCGCGAATGCCGAAGCGAAGGCCAGGCTCATCGTCCACGATCAATATTCGATTTCTAGCCATCCACTATCTCCTCATGATGAGGCGCCGGGAATCTTGCGGTCATGCAGGCGCCACCTTCGGCACGATTGGCGGCAATTAGCTTCCCTCCATGCTCGCCCATGATCCTATGAGCTATGGCTAGACCAAGCCCCGTGCCGCCTCGTCTCTTGGAGAAAAATGGCTCGAATATTTTTGCCTGGTCCTCTGCCAGAATGCCGGGGCCGGAGTCCTTAACGAGGCAGTCGATCCAACGCTGATTTCCTTCGCTCACCTCGTATGCTTCAACAGTCACTGTGCCTGCCGATGGTGAGTGCTGAATCGCGTTTTCAATCAGATTAACAAAAACTTTAGACAATCTTCTGCGATCAATCATCAACCGCGGCAGGGGCTGCCGGATGTCATTGACCAGGCTTATGTGCGCGATTTCTGCGGCCGGCAGACACGAACGCAACGACTTCGCCACCACCTCCTCGATCGATACAGGATAAAAATCTCCTTTGAAGGGCTTGCCGTACTCGAGAAGTTCTTCCATGAGTATGGTAAGCCGGCCGACTTCGTCGCGAAGAACGTTGGTATACCTCAAATATTCCGTCCGGTCACTGAAGCGTGTCTCAAATGCATCAAGAATGGAGGAAATGCCGAACAATGGGTTTCTAACTTCATGAGCAACGCCGGCGACGAGGGATCCCAGGAGAGACATCATTTCACCCTGGCGTAACGAAGCCTCGAGTTCGGCTCTCTTACTAATATCCTGGGCAATGAGGATCACCCGCTCGCCAACGGATCCAAACTCATGAATCAGATACAAAGTGATCGCCCACGTCTTGCCGGTGACTTCATCTTTGACTTCCGCAGTGCTTGAACCACCGTTGTGGCGAATTCCCTGCAAGAGTTCAGAAGCCTTCCTCCAGGGCTGTATATCGGCAAGGTTCGCAATCTTGTGGCCGAGTACCTCCTCCGTGTCGAGGCCCGCAGCGTCCTCTGCCGCCTTGTTCAGACGATTAATACGACCTTCCAGATCAATGATCAGAACAGGGAAATCGATGGCATTGAAAGTTTGCCGCCACTCCATTGCAGATTGCTGCAGTGAAGCGTGCATGCTCAACTGTTTTTCGTCCGAGAGTTTGCGCTCACTCACATCGTTGGCGATTACGAGCCGCGCCTTGCTCCCATTGAAGCGTAAAGGATGCGAGGTCATCTCTACGTAGATTGTGCTGTTGTCTTTTCGGCGATGACGCCAGGGGCTAGAGATGAGTGGTTCGCCAGCGCCCGGGTGAGCCTTTATGAGCAGAGCAGGAACTTCTTCCCGGGATCGAATGTCCCCTATGGTCATCGACAAGAACTCTTCTCGACTATATCCATAAGTCTTAATCGCTGAATCATTTACCGCAAGAAACTCGAGAGTCTTTTCGTCATAAACAAGTATCGGTTGTGGTGTAGATTCAAACAGCATTCGATAACGTTCTTCCGACTCACGCAATGCCAGTTCGACGTGTTTCCTATCGGTGATATCGCGCGCTACACCGCGAAGCCCGATTCTGGCGCCCGATCGATCCTCAATGGGTGAGGTGACAATCTCCAGCCATCGCTCCTGGCCATCAGCATCTTTCGCTATGAATTGGACATTGTGCTGTTCAAGATGATTAAGCGATTCTGCCAGCTCCGGATCCTGAGATTCGACCTTGAACGCATCGGCGAAGGGAGTCCCGATCAGTTCCGTTTGACCCAAGCCGAGGAAATGCACACCAGCGGCATTAATGCTCGTCAAGCGTCCCTCCATGTCTTGAGTAAATATGATGTCATTGGCTTGCTCGACGAGATCTTTATAGTTGGCTTCGAGTTTGGACCGTTCGAGCAACCGGGATACCTTGGCAATTAGCCGCGTCGAGTCGAAAGGTAGCTCGAGATAATCGTCCGCTCCTGACTCAAGCCCTTCGACCACGCTATCAGTGTCTCTGCGATGAGCGCTCACAAGCAGAATGGGAACCGAACACAGATCAGCGTCGCGGCGAATAAGCCTGCAGAACTCGATGCCATTCACGCGAGGCATGGAAACGTCGCTAATGACAACATCCGGGCGTTTGCGCTTGGCGACTTCGAACGCTTCCAAACCGTCTGCCGCAGTGAGCACTGAATAACCTGCCTTACGAAGAAGGCTATCCATCAAACTTAACTGTTCGGGCACGTCATTGACGATCAAGACCGAATCTTCCTGATGTCCGTTGTTAGAGAAGTGCACCCGACGCATTGAAAAGACTTACCTCACACAACTATTGTTATTGGCAATTAGTAAAACTAGAGAATCAAACTCAAGATTGCGGAAAAGTGAAGTCTCCACACCAAACCGGCGGGAGAGATAACAACTGATTGGGTTTTGGCGCGCGGGATTATAGCACACACCCCCTCTAGTCCAACCAAAAAGAGAGATCCTTTGAAGTACGGGCATCCTGCGGGACCTTCCGCCGCCCGGCCCTACCCGCAATAAGTTAGATCCACTATCTCTAAGCAGTTGTATTAGCCATCGTTTTCCGGCAGAAATCCGATTATTTGTTCCTTTTTACCTCAAAATCTGTGTTCTTTCCTGGCCTTATTCGTCGGAGTAAGGGACCGGAGACTACGCCGAATCAAAACGGGAACTTGGTCACGCGGAAAGATTCCGAAGCTTGACGCCGGGCGCTTTCGTCGGTACGTTGCGAGAACTTCGCTCAGCGGCTAGAAGAAGGCCGCCGGGTTTACGGGTGGTGTAACTATATGAAGGAAGAATTCGAAACATCCCCTCGTTTTGATCGACGCCCCTGGGGTACGTTCACGGTACTCGACGAAGGGAAGGGCTTTAAGGTCAAGCGCATCGAAGTCTTGCCAGGCAAGCGTTTGAGCTATCAAAAGCACTCGCAGCGGGCGGAACACTGGGTGGTTGTGCAGGGAACCGCCAAAGTCACCATCGATGATCACGAGATCACTGTCGGCACAGGTGAAGCGATCGACATCGCAATCGGGTCGGCACACCGAGTGGAGAACCCGGGGGATGAAACACTTCTCTTCATTGAGGTGCAGCGCGGCAGCTACCTTGGCGAAGATGATATCGTCCGCTTGCAGGACGATTTTGGCAGAGCTCAGACCCATAATTGAGAATGATTCCAGGCGAGTTCTCCCAGCTCAATATTCGGCCGGCGCTTAATCACGATCTAAAAATGTACTTTGTGCCGAGCGTGCGCAGTCGGGGCCTGGGACGCTACATTCTGCAGCGGACCATCGATCGAGCCAGAGAACTGGGCTTCAAACGCATGGTCCTGGAAACCTCCAGCAGGCTTGAAGCTGCCAACCACTTATACTCACGCTTTGGATTTCAACCGGTTTCCTCCGATCACCTGGCATCAAGAGCAGACAAAGCCTACGCACTGGATTTGTAAAGTTCACGTTAAGGAAGACACTCTCGCCAAACTTTTGGGTGAGTTGCTGCGTAGAGTGTCGCGAGGAGCGCGTGGAGCGCTGTCACCTTGCCCGCACCGGCCAGATGGGGCGCTGGCATCTTGCGCGCATGGGCCTGCCCCGGAGCAATCGTGGCGCGTGATATCAAGAAAAAGCAGAGTGTACTGGAATGTCTGATTCTTCGCCCATCCAGGGATTAGAGGCGACGACAACGTCAACCGCCGAAGGCGATCAACCGCAGGCATCCTCGTCTGAGCAACCAGGCATTTGGGATGCAGTTCGGGAGTCCCTCCGCGGCTCTCATCGCGACTACACCAGGGGTCCGATTGGACGCTCAATCATCTTGCTAGCTGTTCCCATGGTCCTCGAGATGTTAATGGAGAGCGTCTTCGCGGTTGTCGATATCTTTTGGGTCGCGCATCTCGGTGCGGACGCAGTGGCAACCGTCGGGCTTACTGAGTCGATGCTGACCTTGATGTATGCAGTTGCTATCGGGCTAGGCATTGGCGCCACGGCGATGGTTGCTCGGCGCATCGGAGAACGCAATCCTGAAGGGGCAGCGCGCGCGGCTGTGCAAGCTATAGTGATCGGGTTAATCGCTTCAGTCGTGTTCGCCGTCATCGGCGTCTCTCTTGCGCCGAACCTTCTCGCGATCATGGGCGGCTCTCCCTGGGTAATCGAGCAAGGATCACGATTCACGAGGATCATGTTCGCGGGGAATGCGAGCATTCTGCTGATCTTTCTGATCAACGCCATCTTTCGCGGCGCCGGTGACGCGGCGATTGCGATGCGCGTGCTCTGGCTGGCAAACGCCATCAACATTCTGCTTGGGCCCTGTTTCATCTTCGGTCTTGGTCCTTTTCCAGAAATGGGTGTGGCCGGTGCGGCGGTGGCTACGACAATTGGCCGCAGCACGGGAGTGCTCTATGCCCTGAGCCGCCTGATTCGCAGTGGCGGACGTTTTGACATTCGGCGTCATCACTTGAAAATCGAACCGGCAATCATGGCCCGACTGATACGGCTCTCAGCAACCGCGACTTTCCAGGTGTTCATCGGGATGGCGAGTTGGATAGGATTGGTCTCTACAATTTCTCGGTTTGGCAGCGAAGCCCTCGCCGGCTACATGATCGGCATTCGAGTGATTATCTTCGCGCTCTTGCCGTCATGGGGAATGGCTAATGCCGCGGCGACGATGGTAGGTCAGTCGCTTGGTGCGAAGCTGCCGGACCGCGCAGAACGCGCGGTGTGGAGAGCGGGTTTTTATAACATGATCTGCCTCGGCATAGTCGGACTCTTGTTTGTGGTTTTTGCTCGACAGATCATTGGAATCTTTACTGCCGATCCTAAAATTATTCCTTATGGCGTGGACTGCTTGCGCATTGTTTCTTACGGGTTTCTTTTCTACGCCTACGGCATGGTGCTTACGCAATCATTCAACGGCGCAGGCGACACCTGGACACCAACGATCATCAACCTTTTTGTCTTTTGGTTATGGGAATTACCACTGGCTTACATGCTGGCCATTTTCTTTGGCTTTGGCCCGCGCGGCGTGTTTATTGCGATCATGATTGCCTTCTCGACTCTGGCCGTCGTCAGCGCCATCTTTTTTCGCCGTGGTAAATGGAAGACGCTTGTGGTTTAAGACATTGTCAAAACTGGGAGCGGTTGCTCTCAATCTTGATTTGACAGTTCAAGGGTAACAAAACTGCAGGTCAGGAAGGGGGCAAAGCGAAGCGCGCCCCCGCTCAAGATTCGCCGCCACGCAACCTTGAATATACAATTCAGACCAAGCGCATTTGCAGCTTAAGCGGGGGCGCGCTTCGCTTTGCCCCCTTCCCAACCTGTAATTTTGCGCCCTTCCTGACCTGCAATTTTGTTATCCCCTTTTGGGTTCGCAGAGCCGTTACTGCTCCAGTTTACTTAAACAATGGGGAGCAGCTAGCAGCTGCTCCCCAATTCAATACGGCTCAGTGAACAAGCCGGTCAATGTAATCTTCCTCAGAAGATAAACTTAGCGCGCAGTTGTACCGTGCGGCCGCTGAAATTACCCGCGCTGTAGCTATTAAAGAGCGGGCTGGTTACGTCGGGGAAGGCAAAGGACACGGCGCCGATCCCGAATTGATTGGTACCGTTAAAGTCGTTCTGATTCACGAAGAACGGTGAACCAAAATCGCCAATCGTCCTGATCCGTTGGTTGAAGAAGTTGCCTACCTCAGCCGCGAGTTGGACGTTGTAGCGTTCGCCACTGAAACGAATGTTCTTCACAAACGCCATGTCCGTGCGGTTCCAGTTATTAGTACGCAGCGTGTTGCGGCCGGCATTGGCGCGGGCGCCGAATCCTGCCTGAATATACTGCGCTGAGGGGTTGATGGCGACGTAGGCGACCGTTGACGGATCTCCCAGCAGGTCCGCTCCACTTGCATCTACGATTCGCTGGCCCAGCGCGTTCACTCCGTAGACGCCACTGCCGGTTCCAGGTATTCCGCTGAGATTCACGATAGTCCGATCTCCGGCACCGTCACCATTGCGGTTGCTGTCAATGATTGACTGCGGCGTCATCAACTGCCCGGATTGGGTTTGGAAGACACCGTTGATTTGCCACCCGCCTAGCACTCCTTTCAAAACCCCATTTGTGCTGTGGTTGAAGAAAGGAACGTCATAGTTAAATGACGCCGCAAAGCGATGTGGCACATCGATCGCCGAGAGCGAGCGCTCCTGACTGAGATCAAAGCCATCCTGCGCGCGACGCGGGTTAACGGTGCTTGAGAACAACTCGTTGGTCGAGTTGTCGATGGCTTTGCTGAACGTGTAGGCAGCTGTCAGTGCCAGGCCCTTGGTCATCCGCCGAGTGAGACTGATCGAAGCCCCATCGTAAACGGAGTTGCCCTCCGGCTCGAATGAGGTAACGCTTCCGAGGAACCCCAGGCTTCCCAACCTTGTGGGGAACCGGTGTTGTGTTCCGTCCGGATCTACATGGAGGTTCAGACTTCCCAGAGTCGGCCGGCCCGCCAATTGGTCCGCGGTAGGGTTAGTCAGAAAAGTCGGCATGACTAATTGGCTGTTGTCCACCACACGACCGTTGAGACGAATCTGGACCGGCAAGTGACGGCCAGCTGTGTGCAGATAGCGCAACTCCAGGACGGTCCCGCGAGTCAACTCACGCTGGTAGGAGAGTGTTGCCGACATGATGTAAGGCTCGACTGCGTTATTGATCAATGACGCGGTCGCGGCGCGCGCATCGGCTGGCGTGTTGGGTGGGAATGGAGTCGGAGGTATCCCGCCACTTTGTAGAAAGGGCGGGGTGAACCCAAACGCCGAGGCGCTGATCTCCTGCTGAAACTGCGGGGGCAGATTTAGGAGATACAGATTCTGGTAAGTCTCGTAGTAGTTAAGACCAAAGGCTGCCCTAATTGAGCTCTGTCCACGGTCGCCGGAAATGAGCCGGCCTAGTCTGCTGGTGAACTCCGGCGAGTAAGCCAGGCCCAGTCGTGGCGAGAAATTGTTCTTGTCCGTCTTAGGAACATTGAATTCAATAACTCCCGGCACGCTGGAAATTGAGTTCAACGCCTGGAGCGCTGCGTCACGCGGCAGACCCAAATACTCGTAACGCAGTCCGAGGTTCAGAGTCAGATTGGGTGTGACTTTCCAATCGTCCTGCGCGAACGCGTAGTACTTCTTCTGGTTTCCAGTGAACGCCTCCGAACCCACTCCCCTAATGTCTACAACGGTTGGGAGCGAGTCAGTAAGTAACTCGTCCAACGTCGAGTAGTTGTAGTCGCCGCGTCCACGCGGCAGGAAGAAGCTGGTGAAGATCAGCCATCTCACTTCACCGCCAACTTTGAAGTTGTGCCGGCCACGCACATAGCTAAGGGAATCGTAGAGCTGATACGAGTTGTTCAAGCCGCCCTGGGGTAGATTCCCGTTTGGACCAAGCCCGAGATTGAGTGGCGACACGGTGATGTTTGGAAATGTGTTGAAGGCCGGATCGTTTAGCGGGAAGTCAGTGATGAAACGCTTGTAAGACAGGCGCGCCTCATTGACCAGTCTACTATTGATTGTGCTGATCCAACCCGCGGAGAATAACCGGGCGATAACATTCTGTTTGTTGTTGAACTTGGGGTTACCGCTGCCGGGTTGCTCGTTACCGATCGTGTCAGAGCTGAAACGGTAACGAAACTGGTTCCTGGTGCCCAGCAGATGATCGATATTGATCTGATACTGGGTTTCAAGCGAACCGCCTGGGGTAACCAGAGAAACCACACCGAAGGGGATACCGGATGTTCCCAACACGGTTTGCGTTTCCGTCGCAGTGGTGGGTAAAACCAGGTTGTCTCGCAACAGGCCAACCACAAAGGGACTTGCGCCTGGCAGTGCCGCGATCTGGGTTAGACCGGCAACGGTGGGAGCAGTGTAAGACACTCCGCTCGCCTGTTGGCTTATTGGTTCTCGTTGATAAGCGCCAAAGAAGAAAAGCCTGTTCTTGAGAATTGGCCCGCCCAGCGCTCCGCCGTAACGCCGATCGGTAAACGCGGGTTTTTCTGTGATCACGCCCGACTGCAGGTTAAATTCCTCGCTGGTCGTTGCGGCGTTGAGGTGCCGATTCTGCAGATATCCAAAAGCTGAACCGTGGAAGCTATTCGTACCGCTCTTGGTGACAGTATTAAACTGCCCTGCCGCACCCGTACCAAATTCCGCATTGAAGTTATTGGTAAGGATTGCCACTTCAGAAATCGAATCCTGAATGATGTTTACTTGCTTGCCAGTGAGATCCGGAGAATTGTTGTCCACGCCATCGACGTTAAAAGCATTGGCGTGTGGACGTGTACCACCCACAGAACCGCCATCTCCCGACACGCCGACGCCCTGGGCGACGACATTGGGGGAAAGCAGGGCAAGGGCGCGCACGTCATTGAAGATTGGCAGGTCTTGAACTTGCCGCGTCTCAAAATTTCTTCCAAGTTGCGATGTCTCGGTCTGCACAAGCGTTTCGCCGCCTGAGGTAACCTCCACGACACCACTAACTCCCGCCGGTCTCAGCACGACATTCACGGTGCTTTCTTGATTAAGCAACACCCTGACTTTCTCAGTTGCTTCCTGAAAGCCTGAGGCTGTCGCAGTAACCGTGTAATCACCTCCCAGTGTATTGGGAAAGCTAAAAGCCCCATTGCCCGTAGTTTGGGTGGTTAGTGTTTGCCCCGTAGCTTCGTTCTTTAAGGTGACTGTCGCGCTGGGAATTGCCGCTCCGTTTTGATCAAGCGTTTGTCCGATTACGGATCCGCCGGTAGCCTGGGCAAATCCTTCGGTCGCAAATGCCAACAGTACTGCCAGGACCGCTATTACCAGTCCCATTTTCTTTTGCATTGTAAATCCTCCAACTTCTTTGAAAGAGACCATCTTTACTTCCCGCTGCCGAAGCTCATGGTCTGACTCGGATCAGCAGCGCGATTCGGGCTCGAACTCAAACCGGCAGCAGCGCGTTGACTGCCAATACACCGGTCTAATGTTGCACGCTTCGAATCTTCGTAGCTTCGAGTCACACTCGCCTGCGCGTCCGGAATGTTGGACCACCCTCTATGTCCGGAGGTTCCGAGAATTCGGAACGCGCGTTAGACAGCTCGAAGCTGACGCCTTTAGAAGGTGCAATGCTTGTGCCTCTTGGCCCACACGCAAGGCAGGCCATCTCATCACACCTCTCGGCCAACTCGCCATGAAGCTACGAAAACTCGCGTTGCTGATTTTGGACATCGCGAGAAGAAGATTGCCGTTATTGGATTTTTGCTTTCGAGGAGGACTCTTGCCGCCTGGTACGCAATACAGTTTTTCGTGGCGCGCCGGAAGCGTCTCGCCTGCAGCGGCTACAAAAGTGAACACAACACGTCCAAAGGAATTGCTCGCCTCAGCTCGTTGGCGGCGGATAGTGGGCCAGTTTGAACAGACCGAATCGGCTTTCATCAGCGACTCCGCAACACGTTATTTGTCAGCGTCGTTAGCTTGTGTACTCTTATTCACACCGTGGCTTGGCGATCTCAGTGTGGCGAAAAAAATCACCCAGCCCTGGAATGAGCTGGGTGACTTCGCTGCAGGTTATTTTGGCCGGACAGCTCAGGCGTGTTGGTGAGCTTCCATCTCGCTTTTCTCGACCAGCGGATAGCCGCTTGAGAAACCGTTAAGGCTGATGTTGTAGTGTTTGATCTTTGAGTTCAGCGTAGTTACTTTCAAGTTAAGCAATCTCGCCGCGCGTCCCTGGTGGCCCGCCGTCTGAAGCAGCGCGCGTTTAATAAGATCGATCTCGAAGCGACTCACTTCGTCGTAAAAATCCAGACCGCGCTCGATGCTCAGCGTTTTCACCTCACTGATTGACTGCACCTCGCGCAGAAGCCGGAGGGTCAGCTCCTTTAGAGCCGTGATGTTATTGCGAGCGGGCGCCTGATCATCGTGGCCATTTGCCGACCCGTGATTCAACTCTAGTCCTTCGCTCTCCCAAACTCCTCGTGATTTCATACTCTCCTCCGTATCCATTAATCTCCGATCGTCCGCTCTTCGCTCACGCTTATGGCTGAGTGGCTGGAGCTTCGACTGCCACAGCGACCTTCTCATCGGGACGTTTCTGACTAGGCAGATGGTTTTTCGTTTCAGCCTTGCCAAGGCTCTTGATCTGGTCCTTGCAAACATCTTCTATCTTGTTTGAGTTTTGTCTGCTTAGGCCTGCGTCTGCTCCGTCATCCGGCAAGAGCCAGTTTCCATCCGGTCCTTTGATCGAATGGCCAAGCTCATGCAGGAAGATCAATGCACGGGCCTCTTTGGTGTTTGGTTCGTAAGGACCAACACGGGGATAGGACGGCTCCCAGTTTGAAACCCTTTTCCGATAGAACGGGCCGTTGGAATTGATCGAGACCTTATCGAATAGCCGGTATTCGTTCCTTGTCTCGTTATTGGTAACGTTGGTAGTGCGACCAGACATCCGCATGCTGATCGAGACCGAGAAGTGGCTCTTCCGAACGTTAGCCATCATTTTGGTGAAGACCTCGACTGCGGCTGCCGGACCGCCAAAGAAATCACTGCACTCATTACTCGAGTTCAGAATGCTCAGAGTGTCGGAGTAGGCCGATCCCAGGACCTTGTCTTCGGCAATCAAAGGCGAAGGCTCCAGTGAGCGCGGAGCAGTCATCCTTGCCCCGCCAAAGTCACGGTCGTCTTCTAGTTCGGGTCTCACCTCGTCCATGAAGACGAACGGCGGGCTCGCTTGTGCTGTAATGAAAGTAAGGGACATCAAAGCCATACTGATCGAGAATTCGCGTAACCTCATCGCAATACCTCCCACCGAAACTTGAAGGAGTATCGTCCGGGTCCTAATGGCTCGCTGGGGATCGAGCACTTGGAGATGAGCAACGCGAAGGTGTTCTTACTAAACAGTGCTGCCGGAACGGCGGCACTTTTCAATCACCCGGATTTGACACAACTAGTTATACGTGCGAGTTCGGCGGAAAAGACGGGTTTTGTGACGGAAGGGCAGGTCTCTGTGACTAGCAGGCTTGAGGCGGTGACAACCGCGCTCAGGGAAGCTTACCGAGGGCTTCCTGTAGCTTGTCTCGATAGTTGCGAGAGAGCGTTAGCTGGGTACCGTTTTGTAAAATGATGCGATATTCCCCGTGAAACCACGGCTGCAGCTCCTGGATGCGGTCGATGCGAACTATCGAGGAGCGATGTACGCGCACAAACTTCTTAGGATCGAGCTGCGATTCCAGACTACTTATGGTTTCGCGAAGTAAGTGGGATTTCTTTGCGCTATGCACCGAAACGTAGTTGCCTTCAGCTTCGATCCAGTCGATTTCGTTGGTTTCCAGAAAGTAAATGCGCCCCCCCGCCTTGATAACCAGACGCTCGAGGTACTTAGTGCCGGCCTTCAGCTCTTCCAGGAGCGCCAGAATGCGCTGATCCGTGCCGCCATTGCGATCGCGAAGAATTTGCGCTCTGGCGCGCTGCCAGGAGATGTCGAAGCGCTCCTGATCGAATGGTTTTAATAGGTAATCGAGCGCATGTACTTCAAAAGCGCGGACGGCATACTGGTCGTAGGCGGTGACAAAGATGACGTAAGGTATTTGCTCTTTTCCCAGTGCTGCCAGCACTTCAAAGCCCCCCAACTCAGGCATCTGCACGTCAAGAAAGAGCAGATCGGGTGCGTGAGCCCGAATGGCGTCAAGGGCTTCTCGGCCGTTTACCGATTCTCCCACGATAGTCACATCGGGGTCGCCTTGAAGCATCTCCCGCAGCATTTCCCGCGCGAGGGGCTCATCATCCACCAATAGCACACGAATGAGGGGAGCCTCAGTCATAGCTTTCCATCGTGAACGGTGACAGGTTCCTGGGGTATGGGGAGACTCCTGCTGCTGTTACACCATGGGGGTGTATTTTCTGGCAAAAAGTTTCGTTATTTCGAATTCCCTAAGCGCCCAGGCTCCGCAGTCTTCTTATTCGGCGGCTGTGGCTCCGTCTCGATGGAAGGGTATCTCCATGGTTACGACCAGGCCGCCCTGGGGATTGTTGCTTAGGTCGAAAACGTGGGCTGATCCGTAGAGTCGTTCCAGCCGGGTCTCGGTATTGGATAGTCCTAAGCCCTTTTGGAACAGATTCTCGGATGTCCGATGTAGCGGAAGCCCCGGGCCGTTGTCCCGAACTTGAATACGAAGGGTTCCATTTCGTTGTTTCGCTTCAATTTCAATCAGGCCAGGGGTCGAGCGGGGCGCGATTCCATGCCGGATCGCGTTTTCTACAATTGGTTGGAGTATGAGGTTCGGCACTTTTGCGTCGAGAGTTTGCTGAGCCACGTCCATTCGTGTCACCAGGCGATCCTGGAAACGGACCCGTTCGATCTCAAGGTAACAACTGAGGAATTCTATTTCCTGTTGGAGGGTTACCTCCTGAGTACCGGAGTTTTCCAGGGTAAGCCGCAGAAAATCTCCCAGACGGGTGATCATTTTACGAGCCGACTCGGTGTCTTTGCTTAGTAACGCGGAGATTGAATGGAGAGTATTAAAGAGGAAATGAGGATGAAGTTGCATCTTTAGCGCATGCAGCTGAGCCTGAGAAAGCTGGGCCTCAAGCTGAAAAGTCCTTACTTGACTTTCACGGTAGCGGCGGTAATAGCTGAAAGCATAACTGGTTAGTGCTATCAGCATATACATGCCAATTCCTTCACTGAAATTTCCCACCACAAACCGGCCCATTCTTTCAAATGAGAACGGCTTGCCCAGTTTCCAGCCCCAGTTGAGCCAAATGGCAACGTGTCCGATTGACGTAACAATCACGCTCAGAACAATGCCGATTGGCAAGTGCAACAGTGAATTCCTGACCCAGTTATTGCGCTCAATGGGAAGACGCGCGGTGGCCCAGAGCACGAGTGGTGTAGCGAGAGCCCAGAGATAGGCCCAGGTCATTTGTACGTAGAGAGACTCAGTGAATGCCGTAGGACGTTCCGAGCGATAGGAGGTGAAGTAGCCCTGAAGGGTGAAGACTAATCCGACGACCGTCCAGATTCCCCAGATTGTTGCCAGCCGCACCCAGCGGCGTTGCCACATAGGAGGACCTGAGCGTTGGCCCTCGTTGGTCTGATCTATTTCTTTATTCATGCGAGCGAATTCAGGCAACACCCTTCGAGACTCATTAGATGATCAGCCGGGTCCAGGGATGCTCGATAGAGTCTCAGGTTAACTGCCAGAGAAGACAATAGTGATTGACGAAGGGCCATCATGGTTTCCTCTTGATAATAGACCCTCGGAGGCTGGGGAACATAATCCGGAAGTTGCCTGCACGGTCCGGCAGGCCTAAAAACAGTAATTCCTGAATTCCCGGACTGAGATGAAGGACTGAGCTCAGATTTTTTCAGTGCCGCTCGCGCGCCTGCCGTGCTTCCCGGTTCGTAAGGTCCATGAGTAGAGTCGGCGAAGCAGAGGAATAAACACAAGTGGCGTTTGAAACAATGGGTTTGTGATGAACAGGCCCCCGGCAAATGCCAAGCGGCCTGAAGGAATGACGGCGAAGAGCAGCGGCGCGAAGAGAAAATGGCCACCGCACGGGCAGCCATTTTTATTTCCAAATTTTTGGCTCCCCGCAGTAGATGCTCTGCGCAACCTGTTTTACGCGCCTACGGTGGATATGAAGATAACCTTTGAACTTCTGAGGGAAGATAGATATGCCCTCTATTGGAGATGGTAAACTGTTCTCGTCCATTACGCGTTTCATGTAAGAATGGAGTTGGCCAATGGCAACACTAGAGCAAATCATCGATGAGGCCAGGAAACTCCCGGTCGAGGAACAGCGCCGGTTACGCGCTGCCCTCGAAACGCTTGACTCGAACGGGGAAGCGCAGTCTGCGAACCAAGAACCGTCGCCCCAGAAACCACAATCCCTGCACGGCAACAATGGGGACGACGAAATTCGTCACCGGCGCATGGAGTGGTTGAAGTTGCATCGTGAAGAGCACGGCGGGCAATACGTCGCACTAGACGGTGATCAACTTCTTGCCGTTAGTCCAAACTACCGAGTCGCGAGAGAGCAAGCGCTGGCAGCCGGCAATCCGAACGCATTCGTCACTTACTTGTCGAAGCCCGACGAAATAGCGGAGATGGGAGGCTGAGCGTGAGGTATCAACTTTCCTTCACAGAGTTGGTTCACTATGGGAGACAGTTCAGTGATCTGCTATTCTCCGGCTAGCCGGCGAGGCACACAATGAGCCAAAACTTACAAAGCGTCTTGGAAGCAGCGCGGCAACTCCCGCTTGAGCAGCGGCGGCGCTTGGCCGCGCAGCTTTTGGAAGAAGTTGAGAAAAACGAATCGCTAGCGCCTGAGCTAGCTCGCAAGCAAAGAGCGCTGTCCATCGTTGAAGAAACCTTCGGCGCCATCAAGGGGCTGGATCAAGTCACTCTCGCCCAACTGGCTGAGGACGAAGAATTCAGTGCTAGGAGTTAACCAATGAATCGTCAAAATTTGATCGAAGTGAATCCGAACAAGATGAGCGGCACGCCAGTCTTTCGTGGCACTCGCGTTCCGATTCAGAACCTGTTTGACTGTATCGAAGAGGGTGAAACGATCGATCAGTTTCTCGATCAGTTCCCAACCGTCACCCGCGAACAGGTTAACGGGATTTTGGAACTGTCCAAAGAAAGGCTGCTCGAAGGTGAAGTTGCTGCTTGACGAGTGCGTTACCCGCCATCTCAAGCGCGACTTGGCCGGCCACGAGGTCCATACCGTCGAAGATGCCGGACTTAAAGGATTGGAAAATGGCGACCTCTTGAAAGCTGCCGCCGGTGCTTACGAAGTCCTGATCACAGTTGATCGCAACATTCCTCATCAACAGAACATTGCCGGTCTGAATATTGCCATTCTGGTTCTTGCGGCAAAAAGAAACAGCTACGCGCGTTTGCAACCGCTTTTGGCACCAGCATTGAAGGCTCTCGAAACAATTACGCCGGGCGAGGTGGTTCGCATTGAGGAATGAACTTTCGTTGCCCACTCTGCGTGGTATCTGCATGAAGAGCGCCACTCAGTTCCAGTGCAATTGAATCACATTCGCTGAGGCGTGGTTGGCACTCTGCGATTTATCAACGCGGCGCAGCAATCCGGGCGCGACGTTCCAGTGCTCACCACTTTCGGTGATAACTGTCACCGTCTTTTTGTTGTAGCGCGTGAGCATTCCAACCATCACAGGCCGGTCGTCCGGCTGAAACGAAACGCGATCCCCGATCCTGAACTCCAGCATTTGGGCATGGGCGCGCATGTGGTTCAGGAATTTCAACCGCTCGACAACCCGATTGTTGAGATCAATCAGTTCAGCTTCGGTAAGGCCGTCAATGTCGATCCTCATGATTCCTCAAATTCGCACGATGTCGCCGTTGAAGTTCTTATCGGCAAGCAGGCGCAACATCGCTGGTCCTCACGCCCGTCCTTGGATGAACAGGCGAGCGCGGATTTCGCTTAAGTCGCCCTGCTAGCTCTCAATTCGTTCCTGAACTTCTTCGGCTTTCTGCTCGCGTCGAGCCAAGTACTCTTCGACCTCGCTCGGATGATGTAAATAGTAGGCAAGTACCGCGTAAACATCCGGGAGAGCCAACGTAGAGTAACGCTGCACGATCGTCTCTGGCGTTGCGCCGTCCTGGAACGCTCGAACAACTATTTCCAGCAGAACACGCGAATTGCCGACGCGCAGAGCACCGGTCGTATTTTCACTGAGTGGCGGCGCTTCAGTTTGAACTGTGAAAGCCACTGAACGATTCTTTCTATCTTAATTTCGCGCTGAACCGTTTCAGAACGGCGACGGAATTCCTAGAGCCCGGCAAATGCTTCGAACTGTTCCCTGAGGAATTTCTCGATGGCGCGGCACGGCGGCGGATTTCCTGGTTTGGCGGTTGATGAAAAGGCTATGCCCTCTTCCTTCGCGCATGAGCTGGCAGCCCTGACTTTCAAGATGCCGAATCAAATCGATTCGCTTCATGCGGCGCGGAAGGCGATTTCTTCGCTACTAATTTTTTCTCTGGCAACATCTTCGGCTAGCAAGCGGTTTCCTTCCAGCACCATCTCGATTGCCTCATCCAGATTTCGCCGCGCCTCCTCGACATCAGCGCCGAGCGAGATCGCGCCCGGGAGCTCAGCGACCGAGGCCTGAACCAGCCCATCGACTTTTTCATAGATTATGGTCATCTTGATTTCCATGAATCCCCTCCGGCCACATCATAGCACGAGGCAACAAGGTGAGAGCCGATTCGATTGCGCCGAAACGATCTTCAGATTCTCATGCCATTGGTCTCTGGGATTGAAGAGAGCCACAAAGTAGAGCGTGTCGACGAATGCGACTTTCACGGCTGCTGCTTCGGCGCTCCGTAGAGGTAATGATCAAGATTAATCGAGCCGTCGCCTCGCGAATATTAATTGAGCCGTTCGCTCGCGACGTCCTCCCACGTGTCTGCGGGTAACCGGAGCGTTGACCTCTTCGACAACCTCCCAAATGGGTCTGCGAGCCACATCTGTTCCGTTAGGTTCAGAACTTGCCCCACTGGCAAGAGAATCAAGGAGTCGTAGCGCTTCCTGTTGCTTGTTTGGCAGCAGCGCTCGCACCTTATCAATCAATTGTTCTTCCAGGTTTGCGGCCATGATCCTTCTCCCGTTTCATCCCTAAGGTATCTTTTATCAATCGTCCAGATTGCTTTATGAGTTTCAAGCAGAGGTTTCATTCCTGGCCCAGCCAAAACTCATCCGGTAAGGGTTTATCAAAGTCTTCGCTCGTCGAGACTGTGCCTCGATTGAGACCCGCCACACGCTTCTTTTTGGAGTGAGCGAAAACCGGAACCAGGCGGGCCACTGGCGTGCCGTGCTCTGTGATTATCACTTCGTCACCAGCCAAAGCCCGTGCCAGCAAATCCTGCAACTTATATTGGGCTTCATCTACACTCACGGTTTGAGTCATCAATAGTTCCTCTCAGCGTTCGGAGTATACATTGTTAATTGGGATATCATTCAGCGATCTGCTATTCTCTGGCTAACAGACGAGGCACACAATGAGCCAAAACTTACAAAGCGTCTTGGAAGCAGCTAGGCAACTTCCGCCTGAGCAGCGGCGGCGCTTGGCCGCGCAGCTCTTGGAAGAAGTTGAGAAAAATGAATCGCTAGCGCCTGAGCTATCTCGCAAGCAAAGAGCGTTGTCCATCGTTGAAGAAACCTTTGGCGCTATCAAGGGACTGGATCGAGTCACTCTCGCGCAACTGGCCGAGGACGAAGAATTCAGTGGATATTAAGTTACTCCCGGCGAATTCGACGTGCCTGGTTGACGCCAACATTCTCCTCTATCACATCGCGGGAACATCCGCTGATTGCAAAGGCTTCCTACAGCGTGTAGCCAGCGAAGAAGTTCGAGCGTACCTCACAACCGTCATCATCGCTGAGGTTCTTCATCGCCAAATGCTGATTGAGGCTGCGATCAAAGGTCTGGTCACACCCGGCAAGACGCTGAACAAACTGAAAGCAAATCCGACCATCATTAGCACCTTGACTGATTACATCGCGGAGGTGGAGAAATTGCTCCAACTTCCATTTGTGATTGCAGAGGTCACCGACGCCGATATCGCGGAGAGTCATAAACTGCGCATCGCTCACGGCCTCTTCGTTAACGACTCGATCAATCTCGCCTGCGCTCAGCGGCTGGGTATTGCAGACATTGTGACTCACGACCGCGATTTCAATCGAGTGTCGTCAGTTTCGGTTTGGGAACCTGGCGACATCTAGAGTTTCTGCGATTCGTTCGCAAAGCGTTAGAGCGCTTTGGCAGGCTGCACCGCGTATTGCTCGGGTTGGTGGATCACGAAGGCAAGCTGTATCTGAGCCGCCATCACGAATATGTCGGTGGTACGACCATCTGAAAACGGGTTAGGCTAGCCCTATGGAAAAACGTGATATTAAACTTGTACGTCTGTTTCTGAATCAATTGAACTCGGATCGGGCTGGTGACTACGCGATCACGGAGCAGCCTGATCAAACGGACCGAAGAAACAAAGCTGTTGAGGCGATTGCTACAGACGGGAGGGGCAACTCGATCGCCGTAGAGCACACGCTTATTCAGCCCTTCATCGGGGATAAAGCGGATACCCAGCCTTTGTTAAAGGTATTTGCGCCCTTGGAAGCTGACCCGGCGTTCGTCCTTCCGGAGCACGAGATTATGGTCTTTGTGCCGGTTGGTGGTGTGCAAAGAGGGATGAAGTGGGACGACCTAACAGCCGAGATACAAGTTTGGTTTCAAAACATGAAGGCCAGCCTGCCCGAGGGGACATCGAAACAAGCTTTCTCAAAGGTTCATCGTCAGTTGACGATTTCTATTTCCAAGACGTACAGGCCCGGTCTTGCTGGGAAAGTGTTTATGCTTCGCTCAGGGATGCCCCCTGATTTCGCGGAGGTGATAAGAACCGCGTTAAAAGCCAAGCTTCCGAAGCTGTCAGCTGCCACGGCTTCGGAGCGCGTGCTGCTTTTAGAAAAAGACAGCCTACCGCATTCAGATCATGACATAGCAGTGGTTATCGAAAAGTTGGCTTCGGAGTTCACGGAACTACAGAGCATAGCCGTAGACGCGATCTGGGTTGTTGATACGGTAGCGTGGGATACGGAGGACTTCCTATATTTCATGCCTGTGTGGCCAGAGAAGGTGCGAGGTTACTCGGTGTGGCGGCGCTTTTGAAAATGGCTTGAATCGCAGCTCGGAGCGTTCTTAGTGCGACGGTCCATGGTTTATTCCTTGCGAACCAATGTTACAGAAACCGTACCTGGACCGTGGTGTTGGCGGAAGGCCAAACACACATGGTCAAACGCATGGCACTTCCCTGGCATTTTGGAGCCTGTCCCAAGTAATCCTTACCGCGCCAAGACTCCTTTCGGAGTGATGATGGCGCGAAACTTATTGAAAAGAAATGGTAGCGCATACGGGACCCGAACCCGTGATCTCTGCCTTGAGAGGGCAGCGTGTTAACCAACTACACCAATGCTCCGCAAGTGAACAACGTTGATTATAGGCGGCAAAATTCAATGTTGGCAAACCTGAGCACCCGCGCCACGCCTTGACGCGTTTATTTGCTTGCCGGCTCACTGTCAGGTGCTGAGACCGCGCTTGGTGGCGGGTTCTTCCTAACGTCTTCTTCCAAAGCGGCAAGACTGACTTCCTGCACTTTCTTGAGACTCTTCATAAACCAATCGAAGGTTCTTTGCGCAGAGGTCATTTCAGCGTCGGAGACATTTAGGTCTGCTGCGTTCTTCGGGTGCATTAGTCGGTCTCTAACCTTAATGCTACTAACAAAAGCTCCCCACTCATCTTCTCTACCCACGTCGAGTTCGTAATCAGCCACATGCACTCTTGCATAAGCCCTAAATGCGAACCGAATAATTCCCTTTAGCGACGTCCTGATTTGCCTTTCGACGACTTTACCGTCGCTATCAAGCTCGAACGATTTTTCCAATAGGACTTGAAGTTCACCAGGAGAAAAAGCAACGCGCGGTTGCTGAGAGGCTCTGAGGGCAATCTGTTGCATCCTATAAGTAACACCCTCAATCATGGCGAATAGAGCACGAACAAGTGCTCTGCGCCAAAACTGCTTGTCTTCCTTGTTGAGCATTTCCGCGCCATACTCAACGTCATTGTGAAGAACTTCGATGGTGCCGTTGAACTCTTTGTACGCATCCACCATAAGATAGGCTCTCAGAAAATCGTCTTTGTCCATACAGCCAGTCCGATCCTCTGATAGTTGAATTCCAGACCCGTATCCCTACCGCCTTTGTACCAGTTTCGCATGGTGACTCCTTGTTATGGTTGACGAGGCTGGTTGATTGTACTCTCCGATTGTGCGTTGCGTCGCGCCCGGCTTGTTTACTGCTTCCACGAGCAAGCGATCATTTCTGAATGTCGTGCTTGTGGACTGTTCTCCATCGTTGGGCCCGCCGCCCGCGGAGAGTTTCCTAACCCGCCAGACGTTATGCCATCTGCCATGCGATGCGACTTCCAGTGACACGAGGCCATCTGGCTAACGTGGCTCAAACCAATCAAGGTCGAGTGAAGGCACAGTAGGTGCTACGCACCTGAGATGTTTAGGACACGTCACCCCTGACATTCAGGGCTGAGTCGTCTACGTTGTAAACGCCGCGTTAACTTTGTTAACGCACGTGTCTAATGTACTTAGCGATTTCTCGTTAACTTTGTAAACGCGCCGTTAACATTGTGAACAGCCGCGAGACGCCCGTTATCGAGGACTGTTACAACATCTGGAGAAAAGAGAAATGAGCGACCCAAAGGAAACTAAGAGAACCAAGAGCATTGCCTTTCGTCTTACGGATGAAGAATACGCGCAGGCCGAGAGAGCGGCCATGGCGACCGGCGACGAACCAAACAACTGGTGCCGGAGGTTGGCGCTCGCGGAAGCGAACGCAGGGCACGGAATGACCAAGAACCAGCAGCTGATCTAGAGGAGATCGCGCGAGTGCGTTACCTTGGGGTTAGCCAAGCTGGCTTAGTTTCTCGCGGGGCCAAGAAACCAATATCAAAATCCAACATACATAAGCTCCTGCGCAAAAGGACCTAAACGGGTGACTTCGATTGGAATGGCAAGAGATATCGCGGCAGTCATCAGCCGCTGATCTCAACAGAACTCTTTGATCGCGTGCAGGAAATTCTTGACGGGCGTTTCACCACCAAGCAGAAAGTGGCGAAACACCAGTTTGCATTCTCGGGTCTGGTCAACTGCGGACATTGCGGCTGTGCACTCGTAGCCGAGAGGAAGAAGGGCAAGTACGTTTACTATCATTGCACCGGCAACAAAGGGAAATGCGAGGAACCCTACGCGCGCGAGGAGACTCTGGAAAAGTGCTTCGCTGATTTGCTGAAAGGCCTGGTCTTTGATGATGAAGTCATGGACTGGGTGACCGAAGCCTTACATCAAAGCCACGCAGATGAGAAAAGCTTCAGGGATGAGGCCATTGCTCAACTGCAAACGGAGCACAGCAAGATTCAGAACCGCGATAAGCTTTACGAAGATCGACTGGATGGTTTTGTTGAGCCCGCCTTTTTTGAGCGCAAGGCGCAAGAGTGGAAGCAAGCGCAGAAGCGCTTAACGGATCAAATAACCGAACACCAGGGGGCAAATCACAACTATTTTCAAGACGGTGTCCGGCTACTAGAACTCTCTAAAAAGGCCTATTTCTTGTTTGAGAAACAGAATCCTATCGAAAAGCGCCGGCTGCTGGATTTTGTGTGTTCGAACTCAACTTGGAAAGACAGAACACTGACTGCTACGTTTCGCCAACCGTTTGATATTCTTGCCGTTACAAACACTGCATGGCAAAGAGAAAAGGCCGCTGGAGCTACTTCCAGCGACCTTCGTCCAATCTGGCTCCCCACCGTGGACACTCTTCGCAACTTGTTCTACGCACCAACGGCCGAGTTGAAGATAACTCTTGAACTCCTTAGGCAAGGTTCACTAGTTGGCTAACGCTCCAAGCCTATTTGCCTTAGTGCGTCTAGCTTTTCGTTAATGGCGTCGTGGTCTGCCAGGTACTCGTAGTGGGCCTGCACGTCGGCCAAATTATCATCGTTAACCTGTAACGCCTCGGTCGGGCATTTCTCATTCGCTTTCGCAATAGCTTTGCTGATGCTCTTGCCCCTGCGCAGCCAGCGGATGACTTCACGGTCATATTTCTGCTGGTCAGGTGTGCGCTTCCCGATGATCTCGTTGGCTCGCTCGAGATATTCCTTCAGAATATCCACGCTATTTCACCTCGCCTTCGATTCAACCTGCGCTATCAGTTTGAGCTTAAGAACCTGTTATATTTGCGGGTCCGTCGAAACGTTCGTTGGGCAACACGCACCATTCACTTCCTGCGCAACTGAATAACATTGGCTGAAGCGCTTTCGGCACTTTGTGAGCTATCAACTCGACGCAGCAATCCGGGAGCAACATTCCACTGCTCGCCACTTTCGGTGATGACTGTCACCGTCTTTTTATTGTAGCGAGTGAGCATTCCAACCAGGGGAGGCCGACCGTCAGGCTGAAATGAAACCCGATCACCAATACTGAACTCCAGCATTTGGGAATGGGCCCGCATGTGTCTCAAGAATTTCAACCGCTCGACAACCCGGTGGTTGAGGTCAATCAGCTCAGCTTCGGTAAGGCCGTCAATGTCGATCCTCATGATTGCTCCAGATCTCTCGAGAACTGCTGCTGCCGTCAATCTCGAGGAGTTGTTGGAACATGACGCCTTCACAAAGGCAGATAGACCACGTGGTCACGCCATTCTTTTTGCTCGCTGCACGCAACCATTAGCAGGATCTCCCGTGTCGCGTCTCCGACTGGGAACCGATCATTCAAGATGAAAACACCCGGCATGTTTTCGCCAATGGCCAGTCGTTCAAATGCATAATCGGGCAAGGTCGCACGGTCGTGGGTAAGAATAATCCGATCGTTCTCGGAGGCCCAGGCCAGGATGTCAGGGTCGCCCACACCAGCAAGGCCAACGTCTTGAACGCGAACAAGGTCGAGGTCAGGTTGGCGCAAAAGCAACGCACGCACGATGTCGCCGTTGAAGTTCTCATCGGCAAGCAGTCGCAACATCTCTCGTTCTTAGGCCCTTCGGTGGGTGAGCAGGCGAGCGCGGATTTCGGTTAAGTCGCCCTGCTGACTCTCAATCCGTTGCCGAACTTCCTCGGCCTTCTGCTCACGTCGGACCAGGTATTCCTCGACCTCGTTCGGATGACGTAAATAGTAAGCAAGTACGGCGTAAACGTCCGGGAGTGCCAACGTCGAGTATCGTTGCACGATCGCCTCAGGCGTTGCGCCGTCCTGAAATGCGCGAACAACTATTTCCAGCAGCACACGCGAATTGCCGACGCGCAGAGCGCCAGTCGCATCTTCACTGAGTGGAGGCGCTTCAGTTTGAACCGTGAAAGCCACAGTGCGTTGCTCCTATTCGTTCCAGGTCTTGTTTCAGAAGGTGATCGGTTGCGGCGGTCTCAAGCGCAGGATCGAGGTCAGTAATCGTCCCTGCGTGTTCAATTGCGTAATTGCTGAGGGCCTGATGAAGACTCGCTCGACTAAAATTGCGCTCTCGCTGCGCTAGGGATTCGACAAACTCCGCGACTTCAGCGACGCGATCCTGACGAAGTCTTTTGATTCTGTCGATGAGTTCTTGCTGTTCCATGGTCGAAAGTATAGCACGCAGTCTTATGCGAATCGGAGCGGCTCGTCAAAGTCTTCGCTCGTCGCGACAGTACCCCGATTGAGACCAGCCACGCGCTTTTTCTGGGAGTGAGCCGCGACTGGAACCAGGCGCGCCACTGGCGTGCCATGCTCTGTGATTATCACTTCGTTTCCCGCCATAGCCTGTGCCAACAAATCCGGCAACTTATTTTGAGCTTCATCGACGCTCACGGTTTGAGTCATAAGTAGTTCCTTTTCAGCCTTCGGTGAAGCATAGCATTATCAGCTGTCAACGAATGCGACTCTCAAGGCTGCTGCTTCGGCGCTCCGTAGAGGTAATGGTCAAGATTGATCGAGCCGTCGGTCGGGACGTTCTCCCACGTGTCTGCGGGTAACCGAGCATTGACCTCTTCCACAATCTCCCAAATGGGTCGGCGATCTACACCTGTTCCCTGAGGTTCAGAACTAGCCCCGCTGACAAGAGTATCGAGCAGTCGTAGCGCTTCCTGTTGTTTGTTGGGCGGCAGTGCTCTTACCTTATCAATTAGTTTGTCTTCCAGGTTTGCGGCCATAATCCTTTTTCCTGCTTCGCGAAAGAGCACGGAGAGTATAGCATTGTTCAAAGGCACGACTTCTTCATTTACACGCAAGTCGGAGAGGTCTGTACTCGCTTCAGGACGACAAGCGAAAGTGAAATAATCATGCCGGTTCACAGGCCATCGGAAACAGACGCAGCGTTTGAATCCTTAATGCGCCGAATGCCCGCCAAGCTGTACAAGTATTCTGGTGTATCGGGTCGTCGGCTCGAATGGATTCGACGACTTCTCGTAGATTCAGAACTCTACTTCACGTCACCCAGTACCTTCAATGACCCATTGGATTGCCGCATATCGCTGCACTACGACGCTTCGGCTCTGAAGGTCGAGCAATATTGGCGGCATTTCGTCAAACAGCAGTTTCCGGGTACGCCTGTGCGTGCGCACAAAGAGCGAATCAAGGAGTTAGTCACGGACTCACGCACTCTCCAGGGAAGAGAGCGCCTAAACGAGTGGTTCCTTCAGCAGCTCGATAAGAACGGGATCGTGTGCCTAGGTAATAGCCCGAACAACGTCCTTATGTGGTCCTACTATGCTGAGGGTCATAAGGGCATCGCAATACAATTCAACATGGCGCCCGAAAACTTGGTTGCGATCAAGGAACAAAACATTACTGTGGAGGTCAAATACAGCCGCGATTTTCCCCGCATCAACTTCTACGAGTCCTCATTGTCTGACGCTGTTCCGGGAGTATTTGGAACCAAGGCCGAGGCTTGGAAGCACGAAGGTGAGTGGCGGATCGTGTTAATAGATCAGGTCGGTTACGTGCGTATACCACCGGCCATGATCGACGCTGTGATACTTGGCCTTCGAATTGACAAGGACTCCGAGGATCAAATTAAACAGTGCATTCAGCAACGGGCAACATCTACAAAGTTATTACGCGTTCAGAACGTGAACGATAGTTTTGAACTGAAGATAGTGACCGTGTAGCTTGGGAGTTGTTTTGGCCGCGCAAAATGGCGCTTAGTGCAAGAAAGAGGAGTCTAACCATGCCTAGTTGGGAACAAGACCCTATCGTACGATTTGCAGAAATCATCGGCTGGACGAATATTGAGGCAGTAGAGACAGAAGAAGGGCTAACGTATTTTGGAGATATTCAAACCATTCATGGGCTGCAGCGTCTTGAGGTCCCCGACTACTATGAAAACGGCATCGCGTTATGGGCCGCAGGAGAATACATCAGGGGCAAAGGAATTGTCTTTGAGTATATTCAGGCCTTGTCTGAGCTAACAGAAGCTAATGACTGTGCGAATCCTGACGATGCTTTCAAGTTGGTATTTGCCGATCCGCGATTAAAGGTTCTAGCGGCGGTACGTGCGTTCGAGCAGAACCAGAAACGATCATTCCATTGAAGGCGCGGCAAGCATGACTCCCAACGGTGAACACGCAAGCCAGTTCAATCAAATTACTCTTGAATAATCCGAACGGATCGTCCGGATTAAGTAATCGGGCGATCGTAAACCAAGGCATTGCGAAGTTAAGATTTTGGCCTTGCTTTAATCCAAAAGTTACGACACCCACCACTTGGCCGTTCATACTCACAACCGGTCCGCCACTATTTCCCTGCGATACAGGTGCAGTTAGCTGTAGAACCGATCCAACGTGCGGGATAAACCTCACAGATGAAATGATTCCATCCGACAGAGTTCCTTCAAATAAGCCGAACGGATTGCCGACAACTAGCACTCGCTCGCCCGTTTCGGGAAATGCCGTTGCCACGTCCAAGGGCCTCTGCTCTTCAGCATTGGCATTCGTCTGCAAGAGCGCAAGATCGCCTTCTGCGGAGTAAGCTACGATCCTGGTAACCACGTAATTATCATGGTCGAGAGTTCTAATAGTTACCGACTTTGATCCCGCGACAACATGCCAGTTCGTAATTATGAGTGCACCAGATCCGATGCGCCCAACTCTGACAATCTTAGGCGCAAGCTCACGAATGGAACTTGGAAACCGAACTTTGCTTCGATACTCGGGCGTTACTTCCAGGAAGCGGCGCACGAGATCTTCATCGGCAACGTCTGCATAATCTGCATATATTCTTAATACGGTGCGCGAAGGCTCCCAAGTCTTCTACAGGAATATCGCGCGACGTCGGGGACTGCGCGACAAAGAAGCCGCTACCCACTTTGCGCCTTCCCTTTTTGGTGCTTGAGGCAATTACAGTCACAACCGACGGCCTAATTCTTTTTGCAATGTCGGGCAAGGAATCTTGAGCCACAGCGCGCACGCAGATTAACGACCCCGAAAGGATTGCCAGCACGACCTTTGATTTTGCGTTGCTTCGATGGCTCATCATCATGCGACTGCATGCCAACAGTTCTCGCGACCAAACCGAATAAATACAGCCGAAGGATAGCACGATTTGACGGTGTGTTTACCCTCTTCGTCCGATCATAAACGACCAGCCCATCCGCACAACTCTGCGATACGCTCCGAGTGCTCCACTTCGTTTCGCCCTTCGGTGTGCGAGTGGGCACCCGGTCGTTTCTTTTGGTCGCTACGAGGGGAGCCACATCTAAAGCTCAATCACATTCTGGCTACTTCGCCCATCCTTCTGTTTGTATTCTCCATTGCACGAACTAATCGCGTAAGTCACGCCGCTCTAATGCAGTTGAGTGAAGGCACAGTAGGTGCTCCGCACCTGAGATGATTTTGACACGTCACCCCCTGCATTTGGGGCTGAGGAGTCTACGTCGTAGACACTCGTGTCTACATTGCCTACTTCAGCAAACAAAAGTTTTAGCGAATTCTTGTAGGCTTTGTCGACAAATCTGTATACAGGGCACGGGAAGTGTATACAACCTTGTCACGGTAGTTTGTTGATTGAACATGGGAGCAGCCAGAGACATGAAATCAAGAATCATCACGTATCGCCTGACTAGCGAGCAGTACGAGCAAGTGGAGAGAGCGGCATTGGCGGCGGGCGAAGGCCCTAACAGTTGGTGTCGCAAGGTGGCGCTCATTCAATTAACCGAAGGCTTTTGTCTCACCAAGAATGACCGACTCATTTACGAAGAGATCGCGCGTGTGCGATACCTTGTCGGCCACGGCTTCAGGATACTGCTTGGGCCAGATCCAATGACCGCAGCAAACTGGAAGAAGATCACGGCGCAAGCCGATCAAAGATCGGAACTCATCGCCGACGATCTGCTTTCAAGGAGGAAGCTCTGATTGAGCCATAGAATTCTCATCGCCAATTGCGCTCCCTCATCATGTTGCGAAATACATACCCTGAAGGATTTCACAACAGGCCCGTTCCTGGTCTAAACCACAACGATGACCGCAATTCACTACTTACCGCTGATTTCCGAGTAATATCAGTCAACCGCGAGCCTCGACCGAAGCTCAGCTAAGCAATAGCGAGACCGGAATTTTTTGCGGCACATAGCTTGAGATTGGTCTATGCGTGAAACAAGAATTGATTGCTCGCACGATGGAGACGTGGCAACCCCGCTGCGCTCGTGGCCTTTCGGAAGAAGATGCGCGAGAAATAGTCGAGAATGTTACAGGCTTCTTCAAACTTCTGCTTGAGTGGGAAGTGAGAGAGAGCGAATCGGCGATTAGCGAAACGGACCGCTCATACTATGCAATGTTTGCCTAGGAACTCAGCATTAACAATTCTCCATGCCGATGTTTGAGCGACGGCGCAAAAGACTCGCTTCGGCGTTCGTTCGCTGTTGTATAATCCGCTGCATCGCATGAGTCGTTTAGCGGAGTAGCAGAAATGAAAAGGCGGTTTCATACGGAAGACCTGAAGTTACACACAAGAGATGCTGTTAAGTATGGCCGCGTCTCTTCAAAGGAACAGGAGAAAGAAGGCTTTTCTATTCCGGCGCAATGGAAACTTCTGGATCGATACGCCAGCGCAGAGGGTTTCCGCGTCGTCCGTGAGTTCGTCGATGTTGAGACCGCCAAGAAGCCTGGTCGCCAAGGCTTCGATGAGATGGTTAAGTTCCTGAGGCGTTCGGCGTCTGTGCGCGTGCTGTTGGTTGAGAAGACGGATCGTCTCTATAGAAACCTGAAAGACTACGTAACGATGGACGAATTGGATCTGGAGATTCACTTCGTCAAGGAAAGCGTAGTTCTCTCCAAAGAGTCTCGATCGTCGGAGAAATTCATGCACGGCATCAAGGTTTTGATGGCTAAGAACTACATTGACAACTTATCCGAAGAGACCAGGAAAGGAATGCTCGAAAAGGCCGAACAATCGATCTATCCGTCGTTTGCGCCGCTGGGATATCGCAACGTCATGGGGCCTAACGGCAAGAGAATCATTGAGCCTGATCCTGATATTGCTCCCATCATCACCCAAATCTTTCAGTGGTACGCGACCGGGGAGTGTTCAATCATCGAGGTTACTGACAGAGCTCGTCAGACCGGCCTAGTTTCGCGCGCGGCTAAGAAGCCCATATCAAAATCAAATATACACAAGCTTCTGCGAAAGCGGGTTTATACGGGCGACTTCGATTGGAATGGCAAAACGTACCGTGGCAGTCATCAGCCGCTAGTCTCAACCGAGGTTTTCGACCGCGTGCAGCAAATCCTCGATGGACGGTACACAAGCAAGCAGAAGGTAGCGAAACACGAGTTTGCGTTTTCGGGCCTGGTCAACTGCGGGCACTGCGGTTGCGCACTCGTCGCCGAAAAGAAGAAAGGCAAGTATGTTTACTATCACTGCACTGGGAACAAGGGGAAGTGTCAGGAACCCTACGCGCGTGAAGAGGTTTTGGAAAGGTGCTTTGCTGATTTACTCAAGGGCCTTGTCTTCGACGATGAAGTCATGGACTGGGTAACTGAAGCCTTACATCAAAGCCACTCAGACCAGAAACGCTTCAGAGATGAAGCGATCACGCGACTGCAAGCCGAGCACGGCAAAATTCAATATCGCCTCGATAAGCTTTACGACGATCGCCTTGATGGTGTTATTGAACCCGCGTTTTTTGAACGCAGGGCGCAAGAATGGAAGCAAGCTCAGAAGCGCTTGACCGATCAAATAGCCGAACACCAAGACTCAAATCATAACTATTTTCAAGATGGCGTACGGCTGCTCGAACTCTCGAGAAAGGCCTATTTCTTGTTTGAAAAACAGAATCCGACTGAAAAGCGCCAGCTGCTCGATTTTGTGTGTTCGAACTCGACTTGGAAGGATCAAACTCTTACTGCAACGTTCCGCCAACCGTTTGATATTCTTGCCGTTACGAATACTGCTTGGCAAAGACAAAAGGCCGCTGGTGCTACTTCCAGCGACCTTCGTCCAATCTGGCTCCGCAGGTAGGACTCGAACCTACAACCCTTCGGTTAACAGCCGAATGCTCTGCCATTGAGCTACTGCGGAATAAGCGCCCTCGCATAGGCAGCAAAACTATGCTGAGGGCGCGGAGAAGTTTTTATAACAAATGGGTCAGGGAGCGTCAAGGAGACGCTATCTAACAGGAGAGGCTATCTAACTCGAAGATGATTGCGACAGAGCGTAACAACCGCGAGACCGCGTGCCTCTCGAGGAGGTATTTCATCGAGGACGGAAAGAACTTGCTCAAATTGGTCCGGCGAAAACGCGGCTACCGCCGACTGCAAGCTGAATCCTGTTGTGCCGCTGGTAAAATCTGAAGGCGGCGTGATACCGCTGAACTGTCTAAGTGCCGGTGCTTTATCTTCGTTTAGTAGCAAGGGCGGAGACTTCTTGATTGACTTCACTGCATCTCGCAGCCAATCGAAAGACAACTGGCTATCGAAACGACCATAGGTCGACACGATACCAAGTGCGACACGTGTCCAGCTTTCGTTGGGCTCGGTTTTTCTAAGTAACACTCCTGCTTCTCTCAACCATTCGCGCGCACGGTTAAGGTCCTTCTCTTTCACCAATCTTTGCGCGCCAACAACGAGGCAAACCGCTCGCTGGGCTGCATCGTCATTCTTGGAATTGATGCTGTACGCTTCATCCAGCCGGCCAGCAGCGATAAAGTGAAGCGCCGCCCGGTAGATCAGCCAGCTTCGTATGCCTTCTCGCAAATCCTTGTCGTCAATCTTGCCCGCCAGGCCGATGCCACGCTCATAATGCTCAACCCCGGTTGCAACTGCCGCCTTCGCATAGCCGATGTCACGGGTCAGAACATCTCTACCTTTCGCCGCCGCTTCTTCAAGGAGATCAACCCGACGTTCGGCGTAGCTCTCCTTGTTTTCGCCCGGTCGCACCGCGGGTATATCGGGACGCGATTCAGCTGGCGCGTTTGAGAAGTGCGCATCAGGATCCAATTGCTGTGCCCGGGCCTGCAAGCGAGCTGCTTTTTCCGGTAGCCGTTTTGTTACCTCTCCCAGCAACCATCCAATAACGCTCAATTGTGCGCGGGCACTCATCTGGGGACCGTTAGTCGCCTCCGTGGTAGGTGCGGTTAGTAGTAAGTCCGCGGCCAGATCCAGAAACTCCAATGCCAGGGCCGGGTTTTGCCGGCCAGCGGGCACGCTCACACGCGGTCCGCCGATAGCCAACTGGAATTGATTGCGATTGTCGGATGTGTTCGCGCCATATACGCGGCCGGGCCTATAAAGGTAAGAGTAAAGAGTTAGGAGTTCGTTCGGATCACCCATTCCGCCTGACTTTAGTCGCGTGAGTGCGGCGCGAAATACGGTTTCTGCCAGGGCGGTGTCTTTCTGTTGTATCCGAACCAGCACGGTCTGAAAATTAAACGAGATGCCATCGCGCAAACTCTCAATAGCTAACTCTGCAGCCGCCTGAGGATCGTCGGTAACGAGTTCATTTGCCATTTGCAACAGCACTGCACTGCGCGCGGTTCGGTCGTCAAATGTGCCGCGTACCTCTTTCGCCTCTAGCAGGCTCTCCTGGACCATCTCGTCGAGCCATCTCGCTGCCAGCTCAGGGTCACGCTTTCGCGCGACGGTCAACACCTCGCGCCTGACGGCGTTCCGCAGAGAAGGGTTTACGAAGGTCGAACGGTCTCGTTTTGGTTCCTGGACCTTTGTCGCCGCTGCCCAGGCACTTTTCAAAAAATCGCTCGCCTTCTCACTGTGTGCCTCCCAGATAAGGTCTGCGATTTGAGCCTGAGTCCTCGCTCCAATTCCGGAGTCGTCCCATTTTCTGGCTTCTTCACCCGTCGAGATGAGCACGTCAAAGACTCTTGTTAACAAGAGGGCCTGATCGGGCGTAGCCTCAGAGGATCTGGCTTTGTGACTATTGTCTCTCTGCGAGGCCAGGGGTTTTTCTTCCTGAGCGACTGCGGGAAAGGAATCCGTTAATGGGCTGAAGCACAAAACCCAGATTGTGATGGCAAAGCAGTGGAACACTAGTCTCATAGTCTTATGCCAGAAAGAATGCGAAGCCTGCGATCCAGATCAATCGCTTTGACATAACTAGCTTTCTATCACCAAGTCGTTTTGCCGATCTTGCGGGCTAATTGGGAAAGGTTAAGCGCACCTTGATGAGTAACCATAAAATTCAAGTAGATGGACCTGCGCGCGATGGCCTGTTTTGGATCCAAAGGACTCGCTTCGTAGGGGTGAGTCAGAAAGATTCCCGAATGGTAAATAGTTGTATTCAAATCGGCGTCAAAGATCTTAACTGAAAAACTAGTCATGAGAGTTGCGAACTTTGTCCGCTGAGCATCCGGGACTCTACTCTTGAAGGGTAACCTACTTAAAGCAATCGTTCTTTCTTTTAGCGTCGCTAGATGAACTTTCTTTTCATGCCGTTCTTTAAGTAATACTCTTCCGGGAAACTGTTCGGGAGTGGGATTGGAACCACCCCTCGGCAAACGTTTTGCTGCCTCGTAATACTTATCCTCAGAGATGAAAAAAAGTTGATATGAAAGCTCCCAGTAGCTCTTCCTGTTCCTGGCCCCCGGCAGATCAACGAGTG
>JBOGOU010000254.1:0-1043 GCA_050748205.1 Pyrinomonadaceae bacterium
GCACCTCTCACTCCGTCTTTCTTCTCCTTTGCAAGCCGTTTGAGGAGGGCCGCCACCGCACTCTTGCTGCGCGTTTTCCCAAGCGCGTAGGCGACCTCCTTCCGCACAAACTCATCTTTGTCGTCAAGCAACGGAAGCAGTGCCGCGGCGCTTTGTTCCGCCGGCAACCACAAAACGGCTCCCGCCGCGGTAGCGCGCACGATCGGCAGAATGTCGGCAAGAGCAATAACCGCAGCCCGGGAGGCGTCAGGATGCCGCAGAGCGGCTAAACGCATCACAGCATCGCGGCGCTCTTCCGCTTCCGACGAACTCAAGCGCTGGCGCTGCTTCTCGATTTCCAGTTGTAATGGAATTAGTGATCGTCTCGCAGCTTCGCCCTGACCAACTTTGGTCGTGGCAGCAGCGCTCGCAACCGAAGACGCAAGAAGCACGGCCGCCAGAGCCAAAGCAACCAGGGTAGATCCGTGCTGAGGATTTTGGTGTCCGGTGTGACTAGTGGTCTTCACGTGCGGTGACCCGGAGTTGTTGAGACCCGTCGCTCCGCGCGTCGCCGAGTGGCTTCCCATTCGAAAGCCTGACGAGCCCGCTGGTTCTCTCGTGCCTCCGCAAGCAACTCAACAATGTCGTCTTGCCTGGGTAAAGGTGCTCTGCTCGTGCGGCGCAACGACTCCATGATCGCCAAATAATCGAGGAGTTCTTGCACCTCCGCGTCATTTAGCGACTCCAGCTTCATCGCGTCGAGTTGTCGCTGGCTCAAGCGCTTGGCCATGACCTACTACTCCTGCGGCAGCGAACGGCGGACGAGTTGCTAACCAGGTTTTGAGCGACTACTGGGACAGTGCAGCTGCCGTTATTCCACTCCGGGGATTGATTTCTCTAAAGTCTAGGGAAGAACCTGATTATTTAGGAAAGCAAAACTATACACGAACAGGCGAGCAGGCAACAAGATGGTGTTGTTAAAGATAGTGTCCTAATTGAAATTCTGATCAAGGTTACGCGACTTTGGGCGTACGAGCGTTACGGAACCGCGAGCGGTAGCGACC
>JBOGOU010000255.1:0-9816 GCA_050748205.1 Pyrinomonadaceae bacterium
AGGTAAGACCGCTGACGCTAGAGCCGGTGTAAACAGCTAGCAATGTATCGAAGTTGCTCCCATTGGTCGCGAAGGTTGCGCTCCCGCTACTCGACGGTTGCCAGCGGTACCACACTGACGCGCCGCCTGTGTTACCGGCATGGTTAGGTTCTCCAGACTCCTTCGTGGCTCCAACATTTGTGCCCGTCACAGTGCCGAGAGTTCCGCTGATTGCTTGAGCATTTGCGAAATTGTCGTTCGATGGCGGCGGAGTGCCCGTGCCGACCGTAATTTGTCTACTTCTTATGACTCCCGGAGCTGCGGGCACACTTAATGCCCAATGCCCGTTGCTTTCTTGATAAGCCGCAAAGAAATCATAAGTTCCAGCACTCGTTAATTGACGGGGTTGTGAAATATATGTATACGACGAACCGGGTGCCAGCGTTGTCGAAACGAAATTCATATCATAGACAGTCGTTCCATTTAGACGTCCACCTATACCAAGGTTAGAAAATGGAATTGCCGCATACCCGACGTTTTCGATAGTGAAACTACCCGTGATGTTCTGGCCTATGATGTAAGGGCCTAAACTCACATTAACGCTTGAAGTTAGCAGAGGCATTGCATCAACTGCGGGTCCTGCAGGATACGAGTTATATTCGGTTTGAGAAACGTTAACTACTTGACAAAAGTTAAATCCCAATCCTGTAAATGTACTTGACGAAGCAAAAGCTCGTCGCTTTCCGCCACCAGTTACAATTGAAACTTCGCCGTTAAGGCCTATTAGTTTACCGTCCGGAAACGGTTGTCCGTTACCCGCTAAGGCAGCACTCAGGTTCCCACCTTGTTCATACAAATCCAGTTCGTCTTGACCAACCGTAATCACCCAATTTGTAAAGTTCGTACTGGTTCTAGCATCCGTTGATTGATTATAAAGTTGTGCTAATACACTTGAGCTTGTAATCGGGCGCTTTCGATTATCCGAATCAATCAAATAAACTGTCGAGTTTGATGCGGTTTTTACCACGCTTCCGGGCGGATGGATTGGCGGACCACCATCTCTGTTTCTGAGTGTTGACGTTCCATTTTGACAAGTTGAACAAGTCGAAACCTCAGTACTTCCTGTCGTGTAATTAATACAGCTTAGAGGGTTATTGGCAACATCAGAAAAACTTGCTGAAATTGAAACACCAGAAGAATTTTGTTTTTGGAAATGTAGGTGATCGCCGCAACCGTTAAAATCTCCGCAAGAAGTTCCAGTACCTCCTTGATTTCCGATATACAAGCCTTGGCAGACAGTATCACCGTTTTGAACGGTAACCGAATTGAACTGCATGTGAGCATATCTTGACCAAGTCGTATCTGCATGTTGAATCACGACACTATTTCCCCATCCACCGTTAGCTTGTGACGTAGTACAATGTGGCATTCCGCCACAGCCGCCAACTTCGGTATCGCAGCTGTTGCAATTTATGGTTCTAACAGACTCGACTACTAATCCTTCGGCAGAGGCAATCACGTGTTGTCCGGGAGTATTGTTCCCTCCTTTTTGCATATCAAAGGCAAATTGCAAATTGCCTGTGTGTAGAGAGCCAACAAGCGTACACGCATTTGAATAACCCGTTCCCGAGCGCGTTACAAGAAAGCTGCCACTATTAGGACTCGTAGCACTCATAGGCAAATTGTAGGAAACTTGGGGTGAAGCAGCTAAGCGACTCTTATTTCCATTCCAATCTACAAAATCGGTTGTTGTTCTATTTTCTTCAAAAGATCGAATAATAATGCCTTCATTGGTGACTCTGAGTAGCTGCCCTTCAGAAAGATATGATTGATTTAAGAGGTTGTTTTCACATAACTGAATGGACGTATTTCCAAACAAGTTGTCGCCGCAAACTCTTTTCGTTTTATCGGGAGAAACGATTTGAAAGGGATAGTGAATCTCTGAGTGAGTTGATGAAATTTCTTTAGATGACGGGTTTAAATAATTTGACTCAGGCGAAAGTTTTGGGAAACCTGAGGGAAGCGAGTCCTGGGTCATTTCTTTTGATTCCTTGTTCTTGACTGTTATTTCATGAGGAACTACTCCCGTAGTATTTGATTCGTCCGTCGTTTCAAAATAATAAATCTCTTTTCCAGAACTCCCCCATTGAAAAAAGTCTGGCAAAACCCTCTCAGAAATCAATTCTTTTCGTTGTTCTGAATCTAAATCAACAATGGCTAATCCGAATCCCGAACCAGTTGCAAAAGTGTATGCAACTTTTGATTCATCCGGCGAAAATGCCGCTTCCAAAACAAGGTCGTCGGTGATTCTTGTAGCTTTTCCATCTTTAAGATTTTCGAGAAAGAGTTGCCCTGATGGAATACGATTCTTAAGCGGAGAGTAAAGCAAGCTGTTATCTTTTAATGAAATTCCAAAAGCCTTAAAAACTGGCATTGAAGTTCTAAGGTGCTGACTTGTGCCACTGTTCTCATCATAAATAAACGCCTGCCCGTTATCAGCACCAACGAATGAAGGGGTAACTTCAATTTGAAATGTGCTAGCAACCGCACTCTTATTTCGCGGGTTGCTCTTTTCATGTGAAACCTCATAACTCGGCGAACCGCTGGAAACAGAAACATCATTGCCTTCTCTTGTGGCTCCAAGAAAGCTGAAGAGTTTTAAATCATCTTTCTTGTCCACAGCAGCGAGAGAAGAACTATATGCCGTTCCCTTCGGAGTTAATTGTGACATCACTTTAAAGTCGATGTCCCGGTTGAGCTGAACGGATCTGCCGCTGTCCGAGGCCACGGGACTAAATTGTTTCTGTGCCGTCTTGGCCGACGTAGGCCATTCATAAAAGAGGGCGAAACACAACAGCCCACCGCAAAAGAACGTAATGAGTTTTTGATTCAGCTTCATACTATTCTCCTACTGCACTTGGTGATTCTATTGCTGCCAACCCTTATTTCTACCTACTGCGAGCGTTTCACTCCAAAATCAAAAATCTTTCGGCTCACGCCGGCGCCGAAGTAGGCCGTCTCCCGTGATTGGCGTTGAGCGGCCACTAAGCCAAGCTGGCCCTCGTCCAAATCAGATCGCGGCGCGACTTTGTCAACCTCGCGCGCGATCGGATGCTAATCGAAAACAGTTTCATTCAAATCTTCGCCAGAATTAATCCTGCTTCGGCGGACCGGATGTTTTAACGTAGATACCAAAATCCCAGATCGGTGGAGCGAATGAGGGCTTAGACGACACTTCCGCAAGTTTCGGCACCTGGACCAAACCATATTCGCCATCCGATAGGGGCTTCAGCGGCGTAATTGCATAAATCATCTCGCCAATCTTCTTAATCTCACACTCGATTTCGTTGTCCACCATGCGTACGCTGCCGAAAAAGCCACCAACGTCATAAGTGCCCACAATTCGCCGATCCTTCATCATGCCCCCCGACTTCACATACAACCAACGGTAGGAAGGAACACCTGGTATTACCTCCTGAAGGCCAGAGACTAAAATTGTCGGCTGTGAGCTACCGAATTGAGCTTTCGCATGTGCCCCGATCAGTTGAAGCTCGATCTTGTCTTTCACAAAAGGCGTAATTCGGCGCCAGAAGTTTGAGCCAACTGAAGGCACCGTGCTTTGATAAAGGAGACGCAGATTCTCACCATCCCAAAGGTACGCACCTTTGTCAGGAGGCAGGGGGTAGGAGAGCGATCCGGTGGTTATTGAGGTGGAGGACGCGCCGCTCGTAGGCCTGCCCGCGCTGCCCAACTCACCTGCGGCCGTTCTACTTGAGCATTGAAGCACAGCTTCGATAACTACGTCGGGCACATTCTCTTTCTTCAAACGTATCAATTCGTCCGTGGAGGTGTTGAAGTTACACTTGGATGCATTGATTTTCTTAACGACAATGCTGGCCGGCAATCCGGCTTTCGCCATTGTGACCACTTTTTCGTTAGTTAGAACTTCGCCACCATCTTGCGCGAGGACAGTCGACGAAATAAGCACCAGGAAGATGCAAGCCAGGCTTATAAGGTTTCGGCTAGGAGTCTTCATAGTTTTCCTTTTTTTGAGCGGCGCGATTCTGCAACGACGTAGTGAAAGGAGAAGAAGCACGAAGTGACTGCACTCCAGACGGAGCAAGAAAGACTGTCTCACGCGGTATGAAAGGAGGTGCTTGGGGGTTGCGAGGCATCGTTAATTCCAGTTGAAACCGTCTTTCGCGAGTTCCGCGAGGCGTAAGGCCTGTCCTAATGAACCAGAGCAAAACTTTTCGTCGTAGAACTTGGATTTCTGCTAAACTGCGCGGCGCTTTGGTCAACTGACTGACTCGGGTCACTCACAAAACAAGAACTTGCAAACAATCTGCGAGCGCGCTTTTGAGAGCGGACCTTATCTCAATGGTGACGAGGAAGCAATAGAAACTACAAGAAATCAGACTTAAAATTTCTTAAAGGTAATTAACTCCCACATGCCTGAAGAAACCTTCTACGAGTTTGACAACTTTCGCCTCTCTCCGCTGCGTCGCAGCCTGCTTCACGGTGAGCAATCCAGGCCGTTGACGCCTACTGCTTTTGACTTACTTCTAGTATTCGTTCAGAACCACGGACGAATGCTAAGCAAAACTGAGTTGATCAAACGTGTCTGGGCTGAGGCTATCGTCACGGACAATAACTTCAATGTGACTCTCAACGCGGTGAGGCGAGCGCTTGGTGAATCCGGCCGGCGGCCTCGATACATTCTGAAAGTTCCAGGAGGGTATCGTTTTGTCGCAGATGTGCGGGAGGAATCCGAGCCCAAGGCCCAACGTCCAAAGTCCAATGTCGAGGAACAGCCTTTGGACGTCGGACAGGTAGCGCGTGAAGAGAGCGGACAGGATGTTCGCGCTCCCGGCAGGAGTTCTCCGAGCGTACACTTGGGGCACGTCTTAATTAGTTGCGCATTGTACGCCACGCTCTATGCGGTTTCGCTGTTCCTGGAGGTCGCTTACGAATTCGATCGCTTCGAGGGCATGGCCTGGAAGATTGCGCCGCTTGTATTTGGCTGGATGATGATCTCTTCAGTCGTAGGGCTCGCGTCTGATCGAAAGCTGACCTCGCGAAACAGAGCCAGTGGAGTACTGGCTTCGACCGCGATCTTCTTCATGGCAGTAGCATTGCTATTTGGATTCTTGACTCGCTATTTGCCGTCGTTTCCTATTACCGAATCAACTCTGCAGGCATATCCGGCGCAGGCGGCTTACCTGAAAAACACGTCGTACTTTCTCGTGCTCGGACTTATCTACATGATTCTGCCGTTTCATTTCATCGTCGCCGTGGAGCGAGAGATTCAGCGAGGTCACCATCGTCAAGTCTTGGGACTGTTGATTGGTGACAAGCTGAGTGCCGCACCGAGAGGAACGATCTATCCGCGTTTCTGGGCGTTGGCTTCACTTTTGGTTGTGCTGGCAGTATTCTCGCTCGTTATGACGTCCCACCTGCTTGACCACTTGAAACCAGGTCCCTACATGAACCTCTTCACGCAGTTAGTCTATCTCCGAGGGATTCTGTACTTCGCGCTGGGAATAGAGTGTTTGATTTGGTACTACCGAGCGATTGATGAAATTAAACGTGAATGCCTGGTTAGTGTTCCTACGAATTAGAAACAGTGAGACCGGCGCGGGGGCGTTATCAAGTCTTGTAGTCCCACCGGTTTACTTCTCGAGCTTCTTGATCAAGCGCAGGGGTGGTTGCGGGCGATGAGCGGCAGGTGCTCGTCGGTAGAGATGTCGTTTAGGAGTGGGACTAGTTGCTGCGGATCAGAAAAGCCGTTGCGTTTCATCTGCATCTCAATTTCGTCCATCAGCTTGGGAGTAGCCAGCGGCTGCGGCTCGCGCGCGACAGAAATATCGAAGATAAGGATCGCCCTAATCGGCGACGCGGCGATATTCGTTGGCCAACAGGGACGCCCTTTGTTGTTGGTCCAGTTGAATTCGGGAGTTCGCTTAATCACCGTTGCGGATCAGCCGGTCGCGCCCGCTCACGTATGGAGCGATAAGTCTTGCATGAGAAGAACGCTAAATGCGCGTCCGCTGGCGCCGATAGCTACTGGTAGGTCCGCCCGTTGTGTTTGAGCCAACCTGCCGCGTGCCGCCCTTCCGGGTCGTGGTGCGTCCAGTGGACCATGCCACCGTCTTTGTTCCATATGTATTCGCCATTGAAACGTACGCTATCGCCCTTGCGTAGCCCGTTAACTCGCGGCGCGATGTCTATGTTGTGAGCGATCAGGATCGTCTGACCTGAGGCGAGACGAACGACGAATCGCTGGTGGCGACTTCCGGCGAGATCGTCCGTCAGTGTGCGCGTGACCACGCCTTCGCCTTCGACCTGTACATTGCTCGTCCGGGTTTTGAACGCGCGTCTGATCGAACTGTCGTCGCCGGCTGCAACCCCGTAGTGCCCTGAGGGCTGCACGCTGCCGCAGCCTGCCCAGATCAAGGCGCATCCAACGAGCGCGGCAATGTGAATCCGTTTCACCGGCGATGTATCTCCCGAAGTTGTCAGTGCGTGACTGCTGAGGGCGCCGTCCGCTGCAACCGGTTGTTCGGCAGCCTTCACTCCGCTATTCAACCCTACGAAGCCAGTGCGATAGCTTCGATGGCAACCAGATGCCCTTCCGGCCGTCTGGCGCCCTGAATCGTCGATCTAGCCGGTGGATGTTCGCTAGCGAAGAACTCGGCGTAGGCTTCGTTCATCTCCTGGAAGTACTTCCAGTCTGCCAACCATAGTTCTAGGCTTCCCGGGCACGTTTCGACCACTGCCAGAGGCCACCAGTGACTTCCGCGGGCAGGCGATACCCCAATTGGCGGGCAAGCATCACAATTTGTCCTCGGTGATGGCCTTCGTGCGCGGTGAAATAGCCGAGAACGTGCCCAACGTCGAGGGGAAGGTTGCGCCACACATAAGACGACGTGACGGGAATGCTTCCACCTTGATCACAGCCGAATCTCAAGAGGCTCAAAATGCCCGTGCTGCTACGCTTCAGCGCTGTAATGAGACCTTCGGGTTTCACCTTGTACCGATCGACATTGCGCGGCACTGCGATGCCGTGCTCCTTGCCTAGCGTCTTGATCCACATACAGCGAGCATTGTGAACGTGACCGGCAAGCATCCGGATGGTGCGGCGCGGTGCGCCCGGCACCTTGGCTTCCCAGAGTTCGGCGGGCAAATGCTCAACTAGAAAAACCGTTACCCGATTATTGGTCTGCCACGCGTCAAGGATCGTATCTCGCAGGTTAGGTGGAGAACGCATACCTCTCCTCTCAAGACGGTTCAACTCTGTCTCTGAAAGATTTAGACCCTTAGCGAGCCACGGAACGCCCTGGCACCATAGTAAGATTCGGCGCCGTTGTGATACACGAAGACATTGCCGTATCGGAAATCAGCAAAGGTGGCACCACCAAGTTTTCTTATATCAGAAGGTGTTTTTACCCAGCTCGATGTCTTTGTATCGAACTCTCCAAGTCTCTGCAACTCTCGATATTGTTCTTCAGTCAAAAGCTCAATGCCCATGGCCGCTGCCATATCAATAGCGCTATCTGCCGGTTTATGTTCTTTCCTTGACTCCAGTGCGTCGCGGTCGTAGCAGACACTTCTGCGGCCTTTAGGACTTTCCGCTGAACAATCAAAAAAGATATATTCGCCTGTCTTCTTGTCCTGACCAACAACATCCGGTTCACCGCCAGTTCTTTCCATTTCATTGAGTGACCACAGTTTTTCAGTATTAGCTTCCAGCTTTGCTTGTACTTTAGCCCATTCAAGACCTTTATGGCGGTTCATGTTTTTCTCAAAACGGGCTTTCAACGCTCTGAGTAGTTCTTCACGTTGTTCTAGTGACAACTCTTTTTTATTGCTATTAGTGTTGTTCATACTTTTGCGTATAGCCCTTGTTGGCAGCATGGACTTTTCTGTCGCCTGTTTACCTTCAGAACATATTGATGAATATCTATCGATTAACTGAAATGATTTTCCTATCCGCAGGTCTGAAATACCACGACACCACAGTCAGGATCAGAAGTAGCAACGGGGGAAAATGTCCGTGTGATTTTCCGGTTCGGGCTAAACTCGTGGATTACCCCATTGAACCCGTATTTGTTTCCCTGAGGATCGGTTGTTTCAAATTGGTAACTGCCGTGGTTTTTACTTTCGAGTTTCAGCACTTTCGTTCCCATCCATTGCTCGACAATGTCAGGCTCTACATATGCTTTAAAAAGTAATTCCAACGGCAAATCAAATTCCCTTGTAATCACTAATTCCTGTTTGCCGTCTTCGGCATTGATTTTTGTTTTTTGTTCCATATGATTCTATTTTTTAGATTTGTATTTTTTCATTATGGTTTCCAGTTTATTAAACCTGTCATCCCACATTTTGCGGAATGGTTCAATAAAGTCTGCTATTTCTTTTATCTTTTGTGGATTTAAGTGATAGTAAATTTCTCTGCCGTTTTGCTCTTGTTCAAGCAATTCGCATTCGGTGAGTATTTGCAAGTGTTTTGAAACTGTCGGTCTGGCTGTGTCAAAGTTTGAAGCTATTGCACCCGCTGTCATAGATTGCGAGGCTACCAACAGAAGTATAGCCCTTCTTGTCGGGTCTGCTATGGCTTGAAAAACATCTCTTCTTAGACGCATTTGTGTAGTTACTTGACTACAAGTATACATGAAGTCATTTAACTACGCAAAGTTTTCTGCGATTTTTCTAACGCATGTTTTTGCGTGTCGTTGGCTGTAAGTCTGAATGGAGTCCGGCCGACCCGTCCGCCGAGCCCGGCATCATCATCTGGATCGAGCAAGCCGCCCCGTCCCCGTAGGGTGGGCTGTGCCCACCGAATCACCCATGGTGGGCAGAGCCCAACCTACGCAACTAGAATGTAATATAAGTTGATCGGTTCGATGCGTGTTAGGCTGCAACGAAGCGGCCGATAGGTAATACACGGATCAGTCTAAAAACAAGTTGAACGAAACCGCTAAGCGGTAGGCTCGGGAAGGTTGAATTGTTAACTGCAAGTCAGTGTCGCCGATGCTTCACTCTGAGTGCGCGCGCTTTGATCGGCCCAGGTCGTCTCATCCGCAAACACAACGCATTTCATCTGAATCGCGAGCAACTCTGATCGCGAGCACCTCTCAAACACATAATGAAGAAGCTCCCGTCGCGGAGATAATGTTTGTGACCAAACGACTGAAGCGGCTCTTTGAAACCGGCGATCGGCGCGGAGTGGGCGGCGAACTTGCCGATCGTCTACGAAGGCAGTTAGACGTTCTCAATCGCGCTCGGTCGACGAGGGATATGAATTTGCCCGGCTACTTGTTGCATCGGCTGAAAGGCGGACGCGCTGACACTTGGAGCGTCACGGTCAGCGGCAACTGGCGCGTGACCTTCACATTTGAAGGCGAAGATGCCTGCGACGTTGACCTTGAAGACTATCACTGAGCACTTATTATCATTGAGGACTTGAATCGATGCTAAACAATCGAAAGAGACGACCCACCCATCCCGGCGAGATTCTGCGCGAGGATCTCTTGCGGGCAGCGGGATTGACGCAGGATAAGCTTGCGCGTCTGCTTGGCGTTTCGCGACGCACGGTGAGCGAGATACTGCACGAGCGCAGACCTGTTACCACTGACATGGCGCACCGATTGGCGCGCGCTTTCGGTACGTCCCCAGAGATGTGGCTTGGTCTACAGCAGGACGTTGATCTCTGGGATATGCACCACGCTCGACGCAAAGAATACGAACGCATCAAACGCGTCCCCAGGTGGAAGGCCGCATAGCCTGCGGAGCAGGCGACAGCATAAAGCCTGGCGTGAAGCGCAGCGGAACCCC
>JBOGOU010000256.1:0-8520 GCA_050748205.1 Pyrinomonadaceae bacterium
CCTTTGCCCCTGTTTGGGCCAGCACGGTTGCCATGTTGACAGCCGTCGTCGTCTTTCCTTCTGCCGGGACGCTGGAAGCGACCAGCAATGTCTTTGGCGCACGTCCCGGTGTTGAGAGAAGGACGGAGGTTCTCAGGTGGCGATATGCTTCGGCCTGCAGCGACGGACTAGACGAGTTGATCAGTAACTCAACACCGGTGTCACGTCCCAGGCGCTTGTGTAAAGCGCCCTTCAATAGCAACCGCCGTGTCGACGTTTGGCCCGCGACCGGAATTACAGCTAACGCAGGGAGACGCAGTGCTCGCTCAACATCTCCCGCCGATTTGACCGTATCATCTAGATAGTCAAGAAACAGCACTAAGGCGATGCCAAAAGCGAGTGACAGGGCCAAACCGCTTAGCACTCCCCGCAAGCGTCTCGGACCGACCGGCACTTTGGGCAAGACACCATAATCAATCACATGCACGTTGTTAGGCGTGCCGGCCATACTGACATCGTTCTCTTTGGCACGTTGCATCAGCCCTTCAAGCAAGCCTTTGTTCGTCTCGATTTCCTGTTTCAGAATGTTGTAGTTGATGGCCGCCTGATTCTGGGTAAGTGTTTCGCCTCGCTGGGTGTTGAATGACTCACGCAAGGCCTTTTCCTGGTCTAGTGACTTACGGTAGTTGGTTTCCAGATTAGTTGTGAGTACTGTTTTAGCAACGCTTCGCGTTTCCGTCAGCTCGTTTTGCAGAATCGCGATTTGTTGATTTACGTCTTTAACCTCCGGCGACTCTTCGGTATCAGTCAGCAACAACTGGGCGCGCTTCTGTTTCAATTCGGCCAGACGCGACTTGAATTCAGTAATCTGTTTATCCGTAAGCTCCACCGAGGCTTCTGCCGCGCCGGGAGCAAGACTCGCGTGATAAGCGGCTTCCGCCAGTTTGCGGTCGTTTTCGGCCTGGAGTAGCTGGCGATTCAAACCGGCGAGCCGCTCCACTACGGTGTTCTGATTCGCATCAAGGGAGATGATTTCGTGGTTCTGCGCATAATTCAGCAGTTGCTCTTCGCCGTTTCGGATTTGAGATTGCAATTCAGCGATGCGTCTCTGCAGGTAAGTACCAGCAACACTGTTTGTCCTTGTCTTGACCTCCAGATTCCAGAGCGCAAAGGCATCCGCGGTGGCATTAGCTACTTTCACAGCGACAGCGGGATCCGTGTGGCTGACATGGATATCAATCAGCCGGGTTTTCTTTACCAGTTCCACGTCCAGTAGGTCCTGAAGCGACTCCACGTACGGAGCCAAACGTGCCACCTCTTCGGGCTGGTCAGGTGAAACTGCTGAGCTGCCGAGCTCAATCTTATTACTCTCAGGAAGTATGAGTCTTTGTGTAGCCGGTTCATTTACCTTTTGTTCGTAACCTGCCATCCTGAGTAGGCTCTGCCAGGTGGATCGATTCTCGACTCGAGGATCCAGAAAGTTTCGGTTGTGTTCAAGGTCGAGAGTCTTGGCGACGCGTCGCAATAACGTCGGGCTCGAGAGTATCTGCACCTGAGTATTGAAGTACTCAGGATCCACGTAGGAAGTGCTATCTAAATAAATCGAGCTTCCTCGCGAAGCTCCGAGCGATGGACTAAAACTCTCAGGATCAACCTGCACTCGAGCGCGCGACTGATAAATGTCCGGCTGACGCGCTTGTCTGATCGCCGCGACAGCAGTAACGACTACTGCCAGGCCCACGATCAACCAGAGCCGCTTGCGGATCGTGCGCCAGTAGTCACGGAGATGGAATTCTCCCTCTGCAGGGGATTCTTCACCGTAGGCCAACATCGGAGGCGTAGAGTAACCGCTGCGCTGCAGGCTATTTGTATTTTCGAGAGCGGAGTTTTTTAGAATTACACCGAGAGCTTTAACTAATTCTGTGGGCTCTTTCATTAGTAATACTTAATCTAGCGTGAAGAAAAGGGCCGCCCGAAGAAGCGCGTCTTCGTGGGTTGGAACTTCTAATTCGAGCCGGCAAGTACAGTGGCTCTCTTGGGAAAGATTACCGTACATAGACGGGATCCGAAGTTAGCATGCCACCCATGGTGGGTCAATCCCCATTTGCTAAGGGATTTCAGGCGTTCTCCTTCGGGCTGCACAAGAACGACAATGAAAGCCACTTGTCGCAACTGCAAGATTTCATGCGGCTCGTCTCCTGAAAGCCATTTGATCCGTTTTCAGAAAATTAGAACCTGAACTTGAGGCGGTTTGTTTGCGAAGGACCTAAAAAAACGCGAAGGGCCAGGATGTAAAATCTTGACTTAGCTGCAACCATCTATCTAACATTTCACAACTGAATTACGAGCGGCGAAGGCCGCACTCGGCGGGGTGCTAACTGATCCAGACTTCTTCTTGAACATTATTGGGTTGCGGAAAAAACTGATTCCTTGTTTCCAGAGATCAGCTCGTCCTCACACTGTTACCCACCCAGGTACGCGAACAGATGTCAATATCTTTCACTGATCGAGTGGTGTTGCCTGAGGACGTGCTGGTGTCAGACCTGCAGGGCGAATCCGTAATTCTTAATTTGAATAACAAGTGCTACTACGGATTGGACGAGATTGGCACGAGCATGCTCTCGGTGCTCACCACATCACACTCAATCGAGGCTGCGTTCGAAACACTGCTAAACAACTACGATGTGAGCGGCGAGGTGCTTCGGCGCGATCTGATCTCATTGATCGAACGACTAGTTGACCAGGGGGTCGTGGAAATCACGCGCGCCTAGGCTGCGAAACCTTCCCGGGGTTTTTGGTGCACTTTCAGCACTTCGAGGTTGACGTTTCGTGAGTGGAATAGCCGGTATCTTCTACCGTGATGGCAAACCCGCTGAACGCAGCCACATCAGCTCATTGGTGCGGAGCCTGGCGCGCCGCGGAAGTGACGCGGAGGGAATCTGGATAGATGCTCAGATCGGGCTTGGGCACGCAATGTTGTGGACTACGCCCGAGTCACTGCACGAGAAGTTGCCTCTGGTGGATACTGCTTGCTCGCTATGCATAACTTCAGATGCTCGGATCGATAACCGATCTGAACTCATCGCCAAAGTCGGACTAGCCGGGTGTCAACCGAACGAAATCACAGACAGCGAGCTGATCTTGCGCTCCTATGAAAAGTGGGCCGACCATTGTTGTGAACATTTGGTGGGTGACTTTGCGTTCGCCATTTGGGACGAGCGCAAACAGCTATTGTTCTGCGCTAGAGATCATTTTGGAGTGAAGCCCCTCTATTACCACTGTTCCGACGCCGTCTTTGTATTCGCGTCCGAGATTAAAGCTCTTCTCAGCGTTGGCGTAGTGCCGCGAAGGATCAACGAGTGCCGAATTGCGGACTACCTTGTTACGCAACTCGAAGGCATAGATCATAGCAGCACCTTCTATGAAGAAATACTTCGGCTTCCTCCGGCCAGGGCGCTGCGGGTAACCCGTCAGACTCTATCGCAACAATGTTACTGGTCTCCAGATTCAGGCGTCGAGCTACGGCATGCTTCCAACAAAGAGTATGCAGACGCATTCCTCGAGGTTTTCACTGAGGCCGTTGACTGCCGGCTTCGAAGCGCCTATCCGGTCGCCTCGATGTTAAGTGGTGGACTCGACTCATCATCCATCGTTGGTGTAGCGAAGGAACTGCTTAACGAAAATGGGAAGCGATTGCACACGCTTGCCGCCATCTCCAAGACTCCAGGTTGCGTTGAAACGGGATTCATAAATATGGTCCTTGGCCGAAACGAAATAGAGTCGCACACGGTATCTCCTGATCAGCTAGAAGGGTTCGCGGATGGCTTCGACTATCTAATCAAGACCAGTCACGATCTCTTCGACCATCAGATGGCTCTACCCCAATCGATCTATCTCAAAGCTCGCGAGCAGAATCTGCGGATCGTTCTGGACGGAGTTGACGGAGATCTCGTTGCCTCGCTCGGTCTGATTTACCTCGCATACCTTATGCGGGCTGGCAAACTGAAGACAGCAATTTCGGAAGCATTTGGAACAAGCCGCTACCATTGCGGCCGCGTATCACCATGGACCCTTCTTTACGGAAATGCCGTTTGTTTGGCGAAGCCCATCGTGCCTCAGCCAGTGCTCAAGTTGCGACGATTCTTGTTGGCGCGCGAAAACCTCGTCCAGATAACGAATGGGGCCCTCATAAGCCCAGACTTTGCCAGGCGCATCCATTTGTCTGATCGTCTTAAGGACCTCAATAACGGACGACCAATCCTCTTCCGCACGCTGCGTGAGGAACAGGCTCACGTTCTCAGCTCAGCTTCGTCATACATCACCGCGGCACTGGAGAGATACGATCGCGCAGCTGCCGCGCACTCAATCGAGCCGCGCCATCCATTCTTTGACAAAAGGCTGGTGGAATTCTGCCTCGCGCTCCCCTGGGACCAAAGAGTATCTGAAGGCTGGTCGAAGATGATTCTCCGCCGCGCGATGGCCGGGATACTACCTGATGCTGTACGGTGGCGTAGAGGGTGGGAACATCTCGGGTCCGAATTCGCGAGCTCGGTCATGGTGCTCAATAACAAACTCATAGAGGACCTGATGAATGGTCAGGGGGCGAACGTTAGGCGCTATGTTGACGAGGCAAAGCTGCATAATGCTTTCAAGAGTTATACGAGTTATGGCAGCATAGAAGATGGCATGCTGGTTTGGGAGGTCGCTACGCTCTCTGCATGGCTTAGCCGGGAGCAACGGCTATAGCATTCAGAATCGGAAAAGGTTTGAACCAATGCGCTCCAAGAGGTTGAGCCGAATGAGCTCAGAAGAAAAGGAAACCGAAAAGAAGCAGCAGGAAAGGGAAGCATATAGCACGCCCGTCCTGGTGCATTACGGTTCGGTGCCAGAGCTAACCGGGGGAGGGAGTGGCGCTATGGCTGAAGGGGTCCTTATGAAATCGTTAACTAGGCACCCCTGATTTGCGAACGTCTGGATGATGATCAGCTTACGACTTCACGCACTGGTTCTTGCGGCGGCAGCAACGTTGTAGCCTTCAGAATCGCATAACATCTGGACCAATGCGGGCGGGATCGCTCCAAGAGGTTGAGCCGAATGAGCTCAGAAGAAAAAGAAACCGAAAAGAAGCAGCAAGAGAAGGAACCATATAGCACACCTGTACTGGTGCTTTACGGCTCGGTTCCCGAGCTAACCGGGGGAGGAAGTGGCGCTATGGCCGAAAACAAGGGCAATAAGGGCATCACCAGGCACCCTTGATTTACGAACCTCTGGATAGCAGTTGGTTTCCGTGCTGATGCGGTCGTCGCGTAATACTCTAATGGTGCTGTTCAAATTCTGTGACCTGATCATTGAAAGTAATATCGCCTTAGGCACTGCTGCCGCCGAAGAAGTTCCGTCTGACTGGCTCTTTCGCGCGATCCCCGACGTCACTCCCAGCCCCAACAGCTTTGAATGGTTTCATCAAATCAATCTTCCCGACTCTACTCCCTGGCTCTTGCTTGGCAGGCAAGGCAAATCTTATGTACTCCGTTTTTTAGATCTCGCTGATTTTGTCATCTCCATCGAAGAGCGCGTAATTGACTGCTTTTATCAAAGCATTTGCTCCGTTGAGACTGTCACCCACCTTTTGATAGATCAGGTTTTGCCGCGGTTAGTTTATCAACAAGGGCGACTGGTCCTTCACGCCAGCGCAGTGCTCGGCCCGAACGGAGTAATTGCTTTTCTTGGAGACACGGGTTGGGGTAAATCGACGATCGCTGCAAGCCTCTGTAGTTATGGGTTCCCGCACCTTACTGACGACTGTTTGCTTCTCGTGGTGGAGAACGGTCAGCTCATGGCGATACCAAGCTATTCCGGATTCAGGCTTTGGTCTGACTCCATTTCGGCCATCTTTCCGCAGGGGAGATCACTCTCCAACGTAGCGCACTACACAGACAAACAGAGGATTAGCGCAGACGATGGAGCACTGCCTTTCTGTGGCGATCGAGCACCCGTCCAGGCGTTCTATTTCCTTGGTTCTCCCGAGGCCGATCCCGGACAGTCCACTGCAACGATCAGTCAAGTATCAGATCATGAAGCATTAATAGAATTCGCAAAACAGACCTACCGTCTCGACGTGACCGATCGCGAAAGATTGAAGGAAGAGTTTGAGTCTCTGGCATATTTAGCAAACAACTCCGTCTTGCGACGCGTTACCATTCCGCGCGACCTCTCCTACCTTCCGAACGCATGTCAGACTATTGTCGACGACCTTATGGCAATCGGTTCTGTGGCGCTGGTTCACTAGTTGGAGGGATTATCAAGAGATGTACAGTCTTTCCGACTACGGCAGCATGATCAATGACGACGTAAGAACCGGCTCTTACTGGCAGGCATTGCGTCGCTTAGTTACACCAGACTCTATTGTTCTCGACCTTGGAACAGGCACCGGAATCTTCGCCTTGCTGGCCTGTCAGCTAGGCGCGCGCAGAGTCTATGCCGTCGAACCAGCGGACATAGTCGAGATTGCCAGACAGATCGCCGCTGCTTGTGGATTCGAGAAACGAATCGACTTCATCCAGGATGTTTCAACCCAAGTACAGATCCCCGAAAAGGTGAACATTATTGTCTCTGACTTGCGAGGTGTTCTTCCTCTGTGCGGGAAGAGTCTCTTGTCTATCATCGACGCCAGACGGCGTTTCCTTGCTCCGGGCGGCAATATGATCCCCCAGGAAGACACTCTGTGGATGGCCGTTGTAGCGGCGCCAGAGGTGTTCAAATGCGTCACTCATCCGTGGAGTGAAAACGCTTTCGGTCTCAAGATGGATGCCGCGCAGAGAATGATGGCGAATACATCCATGAAGAGCAGGGTCACTTCGGACCAGTTTCTTACGGCCAGGCAGTGTTGGGCCAACTTAGACTATGCAACGGTCCAGGATCCAAACCTCAGCTCAGAAGTAAGCCTTGATGTTGTGCGATCGGGAACCACGCACGGGTTCATTGTTTGGTTTGACTCGAAATTGGCAGAAGGTGTGTCGTTCTCGAATGGGCCTGAGAATCCGGAGCTAATTTATGGCAGTGCGTTCTTTCCCATGGCTGAGCCAGTGGAGGTAAAGCCGGGCGATGTGATCAAACTGCTTCTAAACGCGGATCTCGTGAGCGGCGAGTACATCTGGCGTTGGCGGACCCGGATATTTCAGAGTGGGAATTCAAAGGAACCCATAACTTCCCTCTCACAGTCAACGTTCTTTAGCTTGCCTCTTTCAAAGTCGCGATTACACAAAGCGGCCTCTACTCATGTCCCGGTCCTTAACCACGATGGGGAAATGAGAAAGCTGATTCTTTCGCTCATGAATGGCAAAGCAACTCTGGGGCAAATCGCGCGCGCGGTCAGCGACGAATATCCTGAAAGGTTTTCCAATTGGGTAGAGGCGCTTGCGGAAGTCAGCGAACTATCGCAAAAGTACGCGCGGTAGCATTTTTGTGAAGCGAGCAATGACGGGCAATGTCGAAGCAAAAACGGGAGATGTTATTCGGCTCACCAGGCGAGGAGCTGTCTGCGCGACCTCCGTTCAGGACCTGGATTTTCTGCGTGTCGAGTTCCTTCAAGCAAACTACATTCGACTGGCCAACCTTATTGATGCAGAACTGCTGCAGCAAGTGTTGCAGCGCATCAACAGAGCATCTTTTGAGCCTCGCATCCATTTGAACATAGGAAAAGAGGCTTGTATGCAGGACGAGCTGACACTGAATCTCTTGCACTTCCTCGCTAACAATTCTCGGTTCTTTAAGATCATTGAAACCATCACCGAATGTGGAAAAATTGGTTGCTTTGCGGGTCGAGTCTATCGCTTCGGCCCCGATGAGGGGCACTTCGATATGTGGCACGACGATTTGATAGAAGACCGGTTGCTTGCGATGAGCATCAACCTCAGCCCAAAGCACTATGTCGGAGGCAGTTTAGAACTCTGTGACGACAGATCTGGAAGGATCGAGAGAATAGACAATACCGGCCTTGGCGATGCTATCGTGTTTCGTCTCGCTCCATTCCTGCGACACAGGGTGAAGCAGGTTCAGGGAACGGAAGCTAAGACTGCATTTGCGGGATGGTTCAAATCGACGCCTGATTTTTTTGCCACGCTAAAGAAAGCGACCCTGTTAGGATCGCTGCTACTATGATCGAAACCCTGCAAGTTGTCTCCCAAAAATTCCGCAAGGCTCTGGCGCAGCTGCCTTACCTACCCCGCGCGTTGGGCCTGGTCTGGGACGTGGCAAGACCATGGACAGTTGCCTGGGGAATTCTTTTAGTGATTCAGGGATTGTTACCGGCTGCCACGGTCTATCTCACGAAACTCGTCGTTGACGGTCTCGTTTTGGCCCTGGAGAACCGCGGATCATGGCCCTACGTTCGAAGCGTATTAATCGTGGTCGCTGCGCTCGGGGGCGTCATGCTCTTGATGGAGCTGGCCCAAAGCGCCATCAGTTGGGTTCGTACCGTCCAGGCGGAGTTACTTGGAGACCATATCAACGATCTCATCCATGAGAAATCCGTCTCTACCGACC
>JBOGOU010000257.1:0-8627 GCA_050748205.1 Pyrinomonadaceae bacterium
CCCCTCATCTCTACGACGAATCTTCCGGAAGGCTGGACGCGTGTTCCCTATCTAGCCTTGCGAGTGATCCAAAGTCTCTTCATTACCGCGGTGGTTCTACCGCTGGAGTTGGCTGGTTTAATCGTACTTGGGTTGCGCAGGCAATTTCGGGTGCTCACTGTTCTGCTAACGGTACCCGCATATTACTTCTGCATTCAGTCGGTTTTGCACACGGAATACCGCTACGTCCTGACAATTCACTATTTCCTGTTTGTGATCGCGGCGGCGGGAATTTACAGCATCGTGAGCGTGGTGCGAAAACAAATGACTCAGCAGAGAGTTTAGGAATAAATCATTCGCCGGAAGTATTCAATGCTGTGTTAAAGCTCGAAGGCCGACGCTAACCTCCGCCAGTAAGGATCCGGCCAAAAAGAGTCGAGCGGGGTAAACCACACCTCGATCCCAAGCTCAAGATAACCGCGGCCACTCACTGCTGGTCGTCGCGACGGCTTCGCCGCCTGATGTGAGGCGGCGGCTACGCCCCGCCGTCAGCCGACCCTTTGCATTCTTGGGGCTATGCCCCCGGGGCGGAGCCCCACTCATTAAAAGCGGCTGTGACGGAAGGGCGTAGCCACTTCCTCACATCAGGCGGCATAGCCGTAGCGATAACCGGCACAAAGGCGAGCGGCCGCCCGTTATCTTGAGCCTGGGATCCATTGGCTACCGCAATGGTTCTGTGAGTGCTTCCAGTAGGGTTGAGTCTGGCACAGTCGCTACCGCTCCGGGTTCGGTATTGAGTGTCCCTCATTCTTCAAGCACGCCCAGTTTTCTCACTAATGCCGCTAAGTTCTCCTCAGCTTCTCTTTGGTAGATCGCTGCCCATTCACTCACTGCCTTCGACTGTTCATTAAACAACGCTAATTTCATCTGCCTAACCAACTCTTCTACATTCCCAAAATCGTAGAGCAACATGCCACGCGTTTCCCCGGCGCGCGTCGCCACCACGGGCAAGCCACTCCAAATTGCCTCCACACGCGAGAGCCCATAACTATCCAGGCCAAACGCGCGAACGAAAACATCGCTGCGCCTGAGTAGCTGAAACACCAAAGGGTGGGCAACGTTTTTCAGAACACTAATCCAATCTCTTCCGTCAAGGACACGGGAACGATAGTCTTCGTCACCCGCAAAATCTCCGTCCAACAAAAGTAAGCCGATATCCGCGCCCGTTTCATTGCGAATCCTTTCCACTCCTTCGGCTACATGTTGAAAGCCATAAGTGGGAATGAACACGCCGATGGAGCAGACACGCCTGCTGTGTTGCTCATACGCAGCAAGTGCAGACTCCATCCCTTCCGGCAACGAGACGACAGACTCACGATAGGGGATGGGAAAGAGATTCTTAATGAGCGTGACTTGCTGTTTGACGCGAATCTCCTGCCTCAGCCACTCTTCCAGCTCTTCGCTGATGACGATGAACTCCGTGACGGAATTCGCTGCCATACGGAATAGTGCTCGTCGAAAGAAACCGAACTTTTGATAGCGGGAAGGAAGCGAGCCGTCCTGCATGATCTTCAGCCACTCAAAGCCAAGCATGACTTTAAGCAGCACCCATAGCGGTACTAAAACGCTGGGATATTCGATGAGAAAATGAGTGCAGTCGACAATCCTTGCTTTGGAACCACGGCGAAGCAGCAGTGGCACAAGCTCCCGGCGCTTATCCTTCATAGAATAGACATTTGCGGCGCTGATTTCTTCGTCGCCAAAAGTCCAGAGCTCGACGCCGCGATTCTTCAGAAATTCGAATAACGTCTGAATATAGATCGAGACGCCGCCGTAGGGCGGCGGATAAGGACCCAGAAGGACGACTCTTCGGCTCATGTCGAAGCTATAATGCCAGAGCGATAACGGGTTTGATTACTAAATGAATCAGCAGCATACATCGAATGGTTCCACCACTCACGCCGACGGCAACGGCGTGTCGGTGGTTGTGCCTTCGTACAATCACGCGCGTTTCATCCAAATGACCCTGCGCTCGATCTTCAATCAGACCCTGACGCCCAAAGAGTTACTGGTAATCGATGACGGATCAAGTGATAGCTCGTCTCAAATCATTGAACACACTTTGCAAGACTGTCCTTTCCCTTCTGAGTTTATCGCGCGAGCCAATCGCGGCCTTTGCGCCACGCTCAATGAAGGACTTGCGAAGACCAGCGGGAAGTATTTTGCTTACCTGTCTTCCGACGACGTTTGGCTGCCGGATTTTCTCAAGGCGCGAGTCTCGCTTCTCGAAGCGAGCCCACGTGCCGTTTTGGGTTATGGACATTGTTATTTTATCGACGCGGAAAATCTGATCATCGACTGCACCTTCGATTGGGCCGACTATACAAACGGTGACGCTCGGGAGATGCTACTCCAGCAAACCTATGCCCCCATGAGTCCGACTGTTCTCTATCGCCGGTCTAACCTGGAACAGAACGGCTGGGACGAGCAAGCCAAACTGGAAGACTATGATCTTTACCTGCGCTTGAGTACAGAAGGCGACTTCGCGTTCGATTCGCGGATCTTGTCGGCATGGCGGCAGCACCATTGGAACACCAGCCGTGATTTCTCCTGGATGATTGAAGCGCGGCTGGCCGCGCAACAACGCGTGGCAGACCGCCTCGGCCTAAACGCCCGCGAACTCGAGCACTTTCAACGAGTCTTGAAATTCGCAGGGATGGAAGATCTCCTGCGGCTGGGGGAGAAAGCAAAGGCCATTAAACTACTGCGCCAGAGCTTCGGCGGAGCGCCATCGCCTGCGTCATACTTGCGCCTGCTTGCACGCATCGGTGCGCCCGGGTTCTTGATGAGCTGGCGCAGGCGGAGGCGACAAACCCGCGCGGCTGAACGGTATGGACCCCTGATCATCTAGAAACGAAGTGACAATGGCATTCAAGCTACCAGGCACTGTGATGGCTTCGTCACTGGGACCGCGGACGTCTCGTCCGCAGTGAGCGCGCAGCGCGAACAGTTTTTTTGAATCGGACGTTACCCTTGGGTTAAAGGAGCGTTCCGCCGTGAGCGCCCAGCACGAACCGTGCTTGGTACCTCAGCTTCAAAAACTATTTGCGCTGCGCGCTCATTTGCGGACGAGACGTCCGCGGTCCCAGTGAAAAGCCATCATGTGCCCGGGTACTTTGAATGCCAATCATCATTTGTTATATACACAGACTGAAGTCTGTGCTACTTCTGCCCATCGATCCATCTGTCGTACCAGAGACTGAGATTTAGAAGCGCCCAGAGGTGAAACCCCCAATCGCGCACGCCGCTCCGGTGTTCGGCAAACAACCTGGCGATGAACCTGTAGTCGAAAAAGTCCCTGCTACGCATGGTTGAATTCGTCACGTACGCTTCCAGGGCGTCGCCCTGCTTCCCGCGAAACCAGCCTTCGACAGGTGCGCCAAATCCGCGTTTGCGTTTATAAAGAATATCTCGCGGCAAGATCTCTTCCAGCGCCCGTTTCAAAATGTGCTTCCCGCTTTTGCCTTCAACTTTCAACGCGCGCGGCAACGAGAGCGCGAATTCCACCAACTTATGATCGAGAAATGGCACACGCGCTTCTACCGACGTTGCCATGGTCATCTTGTCGACGCGCATCAGAAGCAGTTCCGGCAATCGCACCTTCAGTTCCAGGTACGTCATCTGCGCCAAAAAATCTGCGTTGGCTCGCTCGCGAGCAATACGCTCCAAATGCTCGAGCACGACAACATACGAAGACAAGCCGTTCATACTCTGGCGTAGCGAGTGAGAAAGAAGGCTCGCCTTCAGCGTTTCATCAAACACGACGGCTGCGCCCCAGAATAGCGCTTCGTTGGCGCCCAGCCGCCTGGCCACGTCCGTGGCCTCCGCGTTCCTCAGTGTTTTTTCCACGAGGGTGCGCGCTGCTGTGCCGGCCGCACGTCGCGCAAAGGGTGGGATGCGTTCAGCGTACTGCCAGAAATTTTCGTAGAGTTTCAGGTATTTGATGTACTTGTCGTAGCCACTGAAGATCTCGTCAGAGCCCTCGCCTACCTGAATAACAATTGTTCCTGAATCACGCGCCAGCTTCGAGACATAGTAGAGGGGCACGCAGACGGGATCTGCCAGCGGTTCATCCTGGTGAAAGACGAGCTGCGGCAGAAAGCCCTTCATTTCGGCTTCACCAATCAGTACTTCGTGATGATTTGTCTTGAAACGCCGTGCGATATCTCTGGCGGCGTCGAGTTCGTTCAGTTCCTCATGGTCACGAAAGCCTACAGTAAACGTATCGACGGGGCGTGACATCTGCTCCGCCATCAGAGCCACGTTAGCCGAGGAATCAACTCCACCTGACAGGAAAACACCGAAAGGCACGTCTGACATCATGCGTTTCCGGATGGAATCTCGCAGCAGTCGCAGTATCTCGGCGCGCTGTTCCTCGTCAGTCAAGCAACTCCCATTGGAATCAGTTTGTGGGGGCAAGGCGTCCCAGTACTGCCCTGTCTGGACATTGCCTTTGCGGTCGCAAACGAGCATGTGCCCAGCGGGTAGTTTGCGTATGTTTCGGAAAAGAGTTTGCGGCGCCGGCGTCGTCAGAAAAGAAAGATAGTGATAAAGCGCCTGCTCGTCTATTTCGGCACTCACAGCCGGGTGAGCCACGATTGCTTTGATCTCAGACGCGAAGATCAGGCGCCCGTCCTGGTTTGAGAAATAGAGAGGCTTGACGCCTATGCGATCGCGTGTTAGCAGGAGCTGCTCACGGGTGGCATCCCAGAGGGCGATCGCAAAATCGCCTTCGATCTCCCGCACGAAATCCCGGCCGAGCTCTTCATAGAGATGAAGAATGGTCTCGGTGTCAGTTCGCGAAGCATATTTGTGGCCACGTTCCTCCAGACCCTTTCGGAGCGCCGCGTGGTTATAGATCTCACCATTGAAGACGATCCAAATGTTCCGTTCTGCGCAGCCACGCATGGGCTGGTTGCCCGCCGGCGAGAGGTCGACAATGGAGAGGCGGCGAAATCCCAGACCGAGCCGGCCGTTATCAAGAATTTCGGCGCCTATGTCGTCTGGACCACGATGCGGCATCGTGTCACGCATACGCTCGACGAGCGTTTTTTCAACGCCCGCGTTTGTCGTTCTGTATTCCCACACTCCGCAGATGCCACACATAAGGTTTCAAATCTCAGATTTCGGATCTCAGATCTCAGATCTCAGATCTCAGATCCTGGAATGCCGATTGGCGCCGTGCGCAATTCCGTAATCAAGCGCCGGCGACTGTCATCGTCTTCTTCAGGGCTAATTGGCAGAAGGAACCAACGAACCGTCAGTGGCACGGCTGCTTGCACTTTCCAGCAGGCAGCGAGTGATTGACGTTTTGCTCCATAATCGCGAGAAAAACAGCGCGCCTCAACGTCAGCTTGTTCGTTCAAATCGGGTGACAAAATGAGTAATCGAGCGCCTGTTCGGCTGTCGCGCGCCTCTGCAAACCCATGTTGGTTTTCCGCTGTTTCCAAATTGGGAGCAAAGTGAAAGATGAATTTGAACTCGTGCGTGCCTGAGCCGGCCAAAGTATCTTCAATCATCCAGTAGCGTTTGCTTTTCTCAAACTTGATGAGACGCCTGTGCGTGACTGGCCCATTGGCCAATCTCTTATAGCCGCTGTGTTCGGCAATCACCAGGTCGCGCTCGGGTCCCGTCTCCCAGTGAAGGACACGTGGTTGCGCCTCGTTGCCGATTCTGAACGGCGTTGCCTCTTCCGTCGTATTCTGTTCCTGGTTGTCGACTTCCACTGTCGAGTGGTAGGCCGTAGAACGAAATTGATGACGCCGGACCAGATCGGAGGTGTAGACATAGGTTCCTGGATCGCTGAGAAAGTTCGTACCGCCGGCCGCCACTTCTATGCTCAGCGCATCATTGTGGCCGTGAGAACCCCGGCCGGTGAGGCCTGCCCCGCTGGTGTTAAAGAGTAAGTACAGATCTTTGTCGCGCAAAACATACGTTCCAGCTTCCGCAAAGGCCGTAGACTTGGCTGTGTGCGATCCCAAAGTCTCCAGTTGGGTAAATGTCTCGAGAGCGTCTTCACCAAGAAGCCACAAGATTTCCTCTACCGGTTTTTCTTCAATCTTGAAGTTTGGTTCATTAAAAAGCGCTGCTCCGATTCCCAGAAGATAACCGTGGTCGCCGGCATCGTGCCGCACCAACGGCACGACCTGCCCGCTATCGCTATCGCCAACAAGCGGGGCCTGGCCGTCCGGGCGCAGATACGCGCGCACGTAATCGAGCATGGACCTTAACTTTTGCCAGTATCTATCTTCGATTTCCACGGAGTTCGCGCGACAGAGCAGAAAAGAGTAGAGAAAAAGTTCGAGTACAAAGCGGTGATAGCCCGTCGAGGATTCATAGTCAGCACCGTCGGAGAGGACCTGTTTGTCCATTTCTCGCAGCGTCTCCTGCAATCCGAACTTCCGCCACTCGGCGGCTTGCTCAAGTTCGGGGAAACAGATCCCAATCCAGAACAGACCAACTACGTCTGAAAGGTAATGATTGCTGGTGGCGATGTATGAGAACTCCAGGTGATGACTAATAAACTCGCCGTGTTGCGCGAAGAGCGTGATCATCATCTTCAAGCGTTCTTCAGTAAATTGTGACGAAAAGCGAAACAACTGGAACGCAGTGAGTAAATTCATCGCACGGAGCGCTACCTCCATTGCGCAACTCCAATTTGGGCCAAAGCCAAACTTGTTCTGGGTCTTCCAACTCTCCACCTGGACAAAGAATTCTTCGGCGAAACGCTCATCGCCACTTACTGCATACGCCCGGCTCAAAGTTACCAAATGCCCCAGACGATTCAGTTCCCAGAGCACTCGCACGTCGCCGCCATCAGCGCGTGTGTGAGCGATGTCAAGGGAATAGTTGAGCGGCCAATTGGAGCGTGAGACTGGATCGCGCAGCCAGTCGATCTTTGGGCCGAAGACCAATTCACCGTAACCAAGAATAGTCCAACGATGACCATCGACAATTCTTCGCGCCCGCTCGATTAGGGTTGCGGTCTCTGCGGCGAAATATTTTTGTTGCAGGGAGGAGAGCGTCTGCGAGCGAGAACTTAAACCTGCAAAGAACTCCGGGCGACATCGGTTCTGAAAATGTGACAGTAGTTCAGAGGGTGCGAGGCGCGCGAACTCTGGATGAAGCGACGCGGCGAGATCGAGATGATCTTCGAAGGAATGGGTGATCTTCTCGTAACGGCGTCGCAAAGCCACGGACCCGCGCCTGCCAATTTCAAATAACGCTGCTCTCGGGCTGACCTGACCACGAAAGGCGTGCTTGATTTTTCGGCCAATGGTCATGTGTTAACAAACGACTCTTAATGGACCGATGCTCTTCGTCCAAATGCCGCAGCTCTTTTCGTTCGCGTCGCTAGACCTGCACTGCATCAGGTTCCGAAACGTGAGCGCCTAAGACGGTCTCACAAAACCATGGACGTCCTGATGATCGTCCCATCCGCACGCCCGGAAATAGATTCTCGCAAGACCCAAACTCTGCGCCTGTGTGCCGATCCAGTCTGGCGCCGTTAAAGAAACTCCGTAGTCACTCTCTCCCGGATAATCAGCGAAGCCGAAACCATTTTCGCGGTAGGAGGAGATTAGTGCGGGCGTGCTATCTGGCGAGATTCCATATTCAAAGTCTCGGTCCAACATTCGTTGAATCACGCGTTCGCCGTGTGTCGTGAAGATTAGCAGCCCGCCGGGCAAGAGATGGCGCGCAAAAAACGCAAGCAAAGCGTGTATGCCGGTGGCATTCAGGTGAGTCAAAAGCGAGCCACACCAGATCAGATCAAACTGTCGCTCGAGTGAAAAACGAGACAGGTCTTTCTCAGAATAGACCGCTTCGGCCCCGAACGTGTGCGCGCAGAAATCTACCCCTCTTCGATCCAGATCGGCGACCGTGAATTTTGCCGCCGGAAAGCGCTGCACCAGGAAACGCAGCACACGACCGTGGCCACATGGCAGATCCAACACTCGCTTTACGTCAGGGAAGCTCGCGGCTTCGATTGCTTCTTCAATGCAACGAATTGCAGAGAGTCCTACTCTGTAGTAATGCGCACCATTCCCTGTGTACATGCCGTCGCACGGTGAAATCTTGCTTTCAACTTCCCGCAGTAGTTCCCGGTCTTTCGAGTCAAGCGACGGATCTGCGAGCAAGTGTTGCTTCTGGCTGAGAGTCCTTGCAGGCAGTGATCTGAGCCGGCGGCGCATTGCACCCAGGAGTGGATGAATACCTCGTGGCACGACGCTCTTTAGCTTTTCTACATAATCCATATCCAGTTTAGCGATCCGATTCTAACCTCACTGCCAAGCTTGGTAATAATACCCTATTGCTGGTTTCAGAATTCGACTGCCAAGTGAGACTCTAGTCTCAGTCGGCGTTGAGGGCGAGCATCCACTCTTTACCGAAACCACTCAACACAGAACCATTTGCGGTAGCCAATGGATCCTAAGCTCAACCTTCGCTAATTTGCAGGTAAGGAAGGTGGGCTTGCCCCCGCCCAAGTTGGAACAGCCTTCAGGCTCATTGGGATCTTCAAGCTGAGCGATTTCTTCTGATATGAAGGCTCTTCACAGTTGAGGCGGGGGCAAGCCCACCTTCCCAAC
>JBOGOU010000258.1:0-3694 GCA_050748205.1 Pyrinomonadaceae bacterium
TCCCGTGGCTCGGTGCAGCTCTGAAGCCAGATGCAGCATGGCGAATTCAAGCTCAGCCTGAACTTTGAAGGCCAGATCTTTAGCATACTGCGAGATTCCGTTCGGATGGGTAGCCAATCCATCTCGATAGGAAAGCACGCGCGACTCATTACCAGATTCCCTCAACCAGTGTTTGAAACCTGAAAAGTCGATCTTGAACCCATCGTAACTGAACCAGGGCTTTTCAAATTCCGGACGCCTTCGTCCGTATGACGCGAGCCCCATAGTTTTTCCTGCGTCGGAGATGAAGACTTTGGTGCTCGAAAAGCCGAGGAGGAGCGTGACCTGTTCGTAAGTCCAGCCAACGCCGCTGCGTGGCACCGTCACATCCTTGTAACGGTTCTTGAAGATCTGGCGGTGCTTCCCTTTTCGGTCTTCAAAATGAAAGCCGGTTTCCGCCTCATAGCCATCTTCAGTCGAATTACCGTCGGCGTCGACGACGAGAACAGCCGCTTCCTCAAAAGGGCTGGCCAGGAAGCCAGAGAGGCCGTGGTGAAAGTGATGCACACCTCCCTTCGGTTCGCTTACGAAGATGACTTTGCTTTTATCTTTGATGGGAATCATAGACCTGATCGTGTTCTCGGCAGCCGAGGCCCACATAGCATCGCCAAGAACTATGGCATCAAGGTCGTCGATCGCCATATTGGCAGCCTCTAGGCAATAGCAGACTGAGGCCCACGGGAAGTACCCGAACTTTCCTGCGAACACTCCCCAAAGACCTGCCACTTCATTCGAACGTCCGTGCTTGAACCGATTCAGGCGTTCCTCTTCTATCATCGCGACGATCTCGCCGTTACGAAGCAGACACACTCCCAAATCGTGACCCAAATAGACGCCCATGATGGTCCGTAACCCACTACTTGCCATGATCTTTTCCTCTGATGTTGGGCTGTTAATACTTTGAATTCGTGATTGGCCCATCGGCATTCGGTCGCGCTGATAGTGGTGGACCAAAACGTGTAGATCTACCGCAGCGCAAGTTGATCTGGTGCTCGGTGAACTTACTCTTCCGCCTCGAGGTCTCCTCGCGTCTTAGTCGCGCCGGAACCTCTAGCTTTCATGATGGCGTTTTTTGGGAGGGTTACTTGAGATTAAATAGCCCTTAAGTATGGGCAAGCTGCGGTAGTCAGCTTGAGGCGGGCATCATTGACTGCCTGAAAAGAAAGATCCGTATTCAGCAGCTGTAACGTGTAGCGAATGGGCCTCGTTTCATCAAGCAAGTTGTATATCTTTCTAACTGTTCCTTCAAAGAGAAATCTTGGGTAAGCGGTGACATGCGGAGAAGGGTGATACGTTCCGTCATCGTCTCGAATGAAGCTTGTTCGTTTTGTGGCGTTCTTCTTGAACGTGGTGTCCAGGAACTCACGGCAAATCTGTTGCTCCGATTTCCTCGGATGACGGCTCTCTTTCCGCTGGAGATAAAACCAGAGAAGCGGCGATCTCTCAAACAGCAGGAGGTTTGACAACTGCCACCGGCCGAGATCAGGCAATTGATTAGACTGCTGCTGTAATTCCTTATCCTTAAAAGTCATGTTCCAGGAGTACCGCTGATCCATCTTGTCATACTCATTAAGACAGTAGGTCAGCAGCTCCAGCCCGCAATCGGATGCCAGATCAGCTAGTGATTCGACCGTATAACTATGCTCGATCGGGTTAATTAACGTATCGGCAATTGAGCTGTCTTCCTGATCCCATTGGGGGCATAAGTAGGCCGCAAACAAGTTATCCTCCGGGAGGTTATTGATTAACTTTCTTGCCGCCACCAAATCGGCTTCAAAATCCAATTCTTGCCGACCAGAATTGAGGATCCTGATGGCCTTCTGAAACGCACTGGAAACGGTCCTGTGATAGCGATTGTAGACCATCAATTCCAGGATGCCATCAGGTTTGAGCGCATCACGAAGTCTGTTCAGAGCGTATTTGGGATCCGCATTGTGGTGGATCACGCCGGTGCTGATTATGTAATCGAATTCCTCTTTGTAGGCCGTCTCGTTAATACTTTCATTTTTGATCGAGAGGTTTGAAACACCTATCGACTTAGCGCTTTCGGTACACAGTTTCACAGATGTCTTCGATATATCTGACCCTAAGACAATCGCCTTCGGAAACTTCAGCGCCGTGATGATGGCCTGGTTAACCCCACAACCCGCGATCCATATTCTGGCGTCGTTTGGAATTCGACGATGTGACCAGTCACCTATATCCTGGTTGAGCATCACGGTCTCAAAATCGGGATCCGCGAGAGATTGGAATTGCCTGGCTTTCCAGGGATAAGGATACTTTCCGTAGAATTCAGCCAGGATCGTATCCGATGACTCTCTCGATCTCACGAGCGCTAAATTTTGCTCGTCGCGATCAATCACGCTGTCAGTGCTAATTTGGTCCATAATCCCCGCTCCATTGCTAGCCGGCTTCTGCTTATCCGGTTATTACAGCAAACCGCAAGGCGCAGTGGTATTAGGCCGCTTAAAACCACAACATCTCGTCGGGTGCTGAAACATACGGATAAGCATGAGCCGGCTTGCCATTTACAGCGCCGGTTAGATCATATTGTTGGCGCGCGCGTAACATTCCGCATTAAGGATCGCCCCGCCTGCGGCCCCTCTCACTAAATTGTTCACTACCAGTTGAAGTCTCAGATCGTAAACTTCGTCGTCGGTTGCAATCCCTCCTACGACGACCGACATTCCTCTCTCAACGTTCGAATCCTGCGCAGGTCTGGGCCTCCCAATCTCACTCAGAACTACAACGGGAGATTTTGGACTGGTGGGAAGGTGCAATTCTTCAAGCGGGTTGAATGACTCAAGCACGCGGGCGACTTCTTCTTTCCCATTAACCCTATCAACAGTTTTTATCTTCACATCGACGAAGTGCCCTTCTTGTACGAAGACGCGGTTGCAGCTAACAGACAGTTTGAATCCGGTCCCTAATATTCTCTTTACTTCTTTCTGAATGTAAGTTTCAGTATTTTCGTCGGAATCATGAAGAGGGTAGACGTTATTCAAGACCAGATCTTTGTCATACTTCGCATCTCCTCTGCCGGAGAGCGACTGAAATGTCACAGCGGACGCTTCTTCAACACCATAATGTTTGACAAGTGGATACAGGACTAAAGCAAGTCCTGAAGTGACGCAATTCGGATTCTTTATCAATCTTTGTTTGTTCAAATCACCCAAATTGATTTCCGGTATGATCAGCGGATTGTGGGGTTCGAACCGACCGTAGGGGCTGTTTGAAAAGAGAGTATTACCGGCATCTGCCAGGTCTTGTTCGATCTTCCCTTGTTGCTCAGGAATAGCAGAAAACACGAGATCAACTTCCGACTTCATCAAGTCATCAAGAGATTGGACCGTGCGCGATTCAAGGCCAGCTGGAAAGGGGCGCGGCTTCCAAAAGTTTTCTCCGTAATAATCCTGATTCGACAACTCCTTCCTATCCCAGGCTTCAAGATAGCTGCCTTGTACCGACCGAAAACCTACTAACACTTTGACATCGAACCAGGGGTGATCGGTTAAAAGCTCGCTCATGCGGCGTCCAACCATTCCAGTTGCCCCCAAGATCGCAACAGACAACGGCTTCCTCATGCTGATCACACTTTCATCCTCTTAATTCCAAAAAGTCGTAGTATTGGTGCACCGCCAAGGGCGCTTTGAAC
>JBOGOU010000259.1:0-1382 GCA_050748205.1 Pyrinomonadaceae bacterium
CAGTTCGACCGCCTCCCGAATCATCGCCTCCGCCTCGTCAAAGGTGCGGCCCTGGCTCGCCACGCCGAGCTCGGGGCAAGTCGAGACATACCACTTGCCTTCTTTCTCGATCACTGCTGTTAACTTAGGTAGTTTCATGACTATGTCTTTGGCCCTTAAACTTCGATCTAACTATAGATCAAATTCTAACACGGCTCTGCGCTACACTCGCATTGATTTGAAGGCTCATAACCGCGAAGTCTTCCAGGAGTCATCCCTGTTCAAGCGTCAAGCGCCTCCGGTGCTCAGGGTCTCTTGTGATAGGTTGTCGATTTGAGCGCGCCAAATTCCTTGCTCGTGGAGCGGAGGCTTTGGCATTTGCACGTTTTCCAACACTCCCAGATATGCCTCGTCCAATAATCTTATGAGCCGTGACAAGTAACTGAGCATAAATGCTGCATCAGACGCTGCCTCACCCGAGCTCTGCACACCGACCGCTGAACCGACTTGAATCTGACCATCACCAGAGAAAAAAGAATGTACGGTGCTGCCTATCTTCTGAAATCGCCTCGTATCCATTAATGGTAATCCCACACCGATAGCAACGACCTCATCTTCGAGAAATTCAATCTCTTTCATGATCTCGCTTCGGAAACGATCAACTCCACCTCTAATTTCAGCGTCTACCTTCCTTGCCATGCCTTCGATTTCCCTGATGGCGCCTAACGGCAGTCCGGACGGGTAGCTTGGACGCGATGGGGACGACGAGGAGAAAACTCGCGAACCCGGAAATCGCCTAAGTTTCGTAAAGCTGCGTATCGCCGTAATAATAATTGCGTGCGCATGATTGCACCGCGCAATGCAAATCTCTGGGTGACCCTTCGTAAGTGCGTACTCGCTATCTTGAAGCCATTCGGCAAGACTCTTGTTGGCTACTAGGTCCCAAATCTGAAATCTGGGAAAATCGAGTTGGTAGATATCCCTGAACACAGCTGTAAACATTGCCTTGCTTGCCGCAAGATAGCGTTGAACCTCAGATTGTGCTGGCTCTGTTCCGCTATGCTGAACCAAATTTCGGAGAGCGTGCAGATTAGCGAGTTCTCTTGTTTCTGGTAGACCGCCTTTCTGCGACATCCTGGCTGCCCGAACTGCGTTTCCCCAAAGAGTCTTTCTAGCAATATCTTCGCTTCCTTTTGTCTCGTTGACTGTAAAATTTGGATCTAAATTAAGAACAATGTTGTTTAGCAAGTGCTCAACGGCCAGATCGAGAAAAATTACTCCCTTGGTTAAAGAGAAGGAGTCACCTCGTGCCGCCAAGCTGGCCGCGTCCTCGTACAACTGCTTAACTAATAGGAGTTGTTGCTGATTTCTTCTTAATAGCGGGCTCATAATGGGAAAAGACC
>JBOGOU010000260.1:0-2963 GCA_050748205.1 Pyrinomonadaceae bacterium
GGTCGCGTTTGTTCACAGTCAGTGTCCAGGTCCAATGAGCTCCCCTATTGTCGGTCCGATGGTAGCCCACCGAGGGACGCCCCTACATAGAGCGGCAGAAGGCCCGCAGACTTAAGACCGGTAAGCACCTCGAATTGCGATTCGTGGAACAATGACCCGCGTGTGAGAGGATCGATCGCTTCGATTGCCGCGGGCTCCTGACGCAATTCGAGACGGAGTATTGCGCTCAGAAAGAATCGGTAGGGGCAACTGGCGTAGTTTTGTAATGCCGTGGCCGAGAAGGATCTCGCCGAGAATTGATGATTCGCGATGCTTTGCCGCGCCAGTTCATCCGGGTCCACCAGCCCATCGTTTGGTGTCCAACGACGTAGCCAGCGGCGACTACGGGCGCGCAACGCTCGCGCAAGATGGCTATTAGCCGTCAGGAGATAGTGCGCGCCACCCGTGGCGTCTTCATTTTTTGTTCCGACCAGGTTAGCAAGCAGGGCGAGGTCATACTCTGCTTCATCGAGGGCGGCTTCGGGCCGCTCGGGAGCGGGCCAGCCCAACCGCGCACGAGTCGTCGATTCAGCTCGCGCTGCTATCTCCTCGAAACCAGGCAAAACACCTTCAGCGGCTCGCAGTGCCTCCAAAGCATAGAAAGATGGAACGCGAGGACGTGATTGCTGCACATCAATACGCGGGTATGAAAGGTATGCCCGCTCTCGGGCAGAACCCAAAGCGATCCGCAAAGCAAGCCGCTCGAGTTCCAATCGATCTCGACGCGTGGTGAGACCCGCGGTGGCAGTATCTCGCCGCTGCTGATCGGAAAGTATCGGATCTTCAACAATCTTCCGGGGGAACATTCTCTCAGCCAATCCGGGAATAAATACCACCTGAAAGGAAAGCCCGCGCGCAGTGTCCACCGAACCTACGAAGACAGAACCGTAACGACGTGGGGCGGGCTTTACACCTAAGTCGTGAAGCCGTGAGCCCAGAACGAGTTGGACTTCGTGAAGATCGACTGGACCAACCCTGTGCATCAGTTCCAGGTCTGCCAGCGTGGCCAGGACGCCTTCCGGCGCGCGTAAGGCGTTTACAGCCAACTCGCGCAGATGCACGAGCCACTCACCCCAATTCGCGCCATCGGGTAGGGCCGCCAGTCGTTCGATTAGCGGGAGCGCGTAGGTTTTGAGAGCGTCCAAGTCTAGAAGTTGTCTTTTGATTGACTCAACCTTCGCCTCCTCTTCAGGCTCGGTTTCTTCCATGCCCAGAAGTAACTCATTTGCGAGTCCTTTAAGCCGTCGAGTCCAGCGATCTTTTCCTCCAATTACGGCTGAATCGACTAGTAGTCGTTCCCATCTCGCCGGGGCTCTTAGGTTCCCTTCGATTACCGCGCTATCCTCCGGGTTTGCAGGCAAAGTCGATTCTGCTGGCTCGGTGGAAGTGGGAAGATCATCTTCAGCCTCGGTTGTAGCGGCCACCAACTCATCGCTCGGCCCAACCCACTGCGATTCCAAATTCTTGCTTGCGTCAGGATGAGGAACCTGGCCAAGTGAAAGGTACTCGGCGAAGCGTCGAGCCGATAGTCCGTCGGCCGCACACGACAAGAGTGCAAGCAGCGCGCGACCAGCTGGATCCGGGGCGGTTGTGCCTTGCGCGAAGTAGGCTGGAATCTCGGCTCGACTGAAGGCTTCCTCCAGGTGGGACCTGTACTCGCCAGGAGAGTTGAGCAATATCGCCATTTGATCGTAGGGCACGCCTTGCGCCGCTTCAGCTTGAATGCTCCTGACAATTTCAATGCATTCCCGCGGTTCGCCGGGCCAGTTCCGAAGCAGAATGCTGGAATCGAGCCGCGTGTGAGGCGGAGCGGAGTTCTCGAACAAGTGCTGCTTGGCAAACGAAAGTGAATTTGCAGCGGAAAGCGAGTCTGCACCGTGTTCCCGCGTCCCTGTGTTCCTATTGCATTGAAGCGATTCCTCGAGCGACGTGATCGTCCGCTCGTCCCCTTGCGGAACAGTTGCCAGAACATCAGGAGACAAGGCCGCTAGCTCCCGGATAAGAGTGTTCTCCAATCGGCTGCGTAACGGAACATCTAACAGCAGCAAGGGAAGCCCAAGGTAGGTGGCGTTTTCTGCGGCCCCGACTGAATCAATTGCGGCACGGAACAGGGCCGCTCGGTCCGAGAGCTTTGCCGCTTTCAGTTCCTGTTCAACCAAGCTGGCGATTGCGGCTAGATCCTTGACACCCCGCTCCGGACAGGCGACCGATTCCGGATCAACTTCATTGATGCGAAGCTCTTCGAGCGTCTTTGCGACTGCAACCGGAAACCCTGGCCGGGTAGCGACCGGCTCGAAATAACTCAGCTTGCCATCTGATTGGAGTGAATGAATTGCGCGCGCCACGACCGCGGTAAATGAGAGACTACTGGCCGGGGCGCTTCCTGACACAGCAAGAGCATTCTGTGCCAACCGCGACGCAAGAACGTTCAAAGTAAATCGTTTGATCCCAAACAATGCGCCCTTTGCGCCGACCACACCTAGATGAAGATCGGTAGCGGCTTCTGCTGAATGCGCGAGAACTAATATTTCAGTATCGGCGGGATAAGCTTCTATCCAATCCCGAGCAATTTGGAGACGGGTTGCCGCGTCACTGGAAATTTCGATTCTCTTAGTTTGGGGACTTTCCATTCCAACTAGCGGGCTAGACAAGGAGTTACTTCTGCACGAGTCGCAGATACACTATACAGCGCATAGACACTTCTTTTCGACGCGACCTAGTAAATTTGTTGCGTTCTTGCGAGTAATAAGGTGGGTGCCGCACTAAGCACGTCTGGACGATATGATTTTATTTGCCGATTACGACCAATGGTCAGAGCATCTCGTTGTGGCCTCCTAATCACAAGTACGCGACCGTCAATGTAACCGATCTGATTGCGGGCGCCAGCGATAATTGTGATGCGAGTGTGGGCATCGGCAGCGTGC
>JBOGOU010000261.1:0-3672 GCA_050748205.1 Pyrinomonadaceae bacterium
TCACAGGTCAGGAAGGTGGGCTTGCCCCCGCTCAAGATTGAACAGCCTTCACTTCAGAAGGTATGACTCAAGCTTGAGAGTCTCCTGTTACCTGAAAGCTATTCCAACTTGAGGCGGGGGCAAGCCCACCTTCCCAACCTGTGAGACTTTACACTTGAGTGGTTGCTTTTTAACTGAATGGCTTTCAGAGTTGAGGCCGCGGCAAGCCACACATTCCTGAGCCTGAGACTATCAATCTTGAATCGTCCTAAGAACACCGCCTGGTTGGCAGATTTGATTTACACGGGGGACCGATTTGAGGCCCAGGTTGGGATTGCCTGCAATGATGTTGGCAGGATCAGCAGCATGCCTGCGGCCCCAGAACTTGAGAATCCAATCCAGCTCAAAAACCGCGCACTGCTTCCCGGCCTGGTTAATGCTCACTCGCACGCCTTTCAGCGCGTAATCCGCGGCCGCACCGAATATCGCACAGGGAACAAGAGCGATAGTTTCTGGACGTGGCGCGAGATGATGTACAGCGCCGCTGCCAGACTCTCTCCGGAAGATATCTACGATGCTTCGCGTATGGCATTTCTGGAGATGGCGCTGAGCGGGATCACGGCGATTGGAGAGTTTCATTACCTCCACAATCAACCCGATGGCTGTCCTTACGACGAACCGAATTTGCTCGCCAAAGAAGTGATTCGCGCCGCGCGAGACGTCGGTCTGAGAATCGCTCTGTTGCGCGTCGCGTATGCTCGTTCGGGTTATGAAAAGGATCCAAATCCCCGGCAGGCTCGCTTCATCGAAGCGGATTCAAACGACTACCTGCGGCACCTGGCGCAACTTCAATCCAGTCTCGCCAATAACGGCGGCCAGGCATGGGTGGGGATTGCACCGCATAGTGTTCGTGCAGTGCCGCTGAATTATTTGAAAGAGGTTGTCGCTTTCGGTAATGATCGGCGCCTGCCGGTTCACATGCATGTTGCCGAGCAACAGGCGGAGGTCTCCGCGTGCATTCACGAATACGGCCGGTCTCCTGTTGCCTTGCTGGAGACGGAAGGACTACTAAGTGATCGTTTCACAGCCGTGCACGCAATCCACGTCACACCCAAAGCGGCGCGTATGCTCTCGAAAGCTCGGGCTCAGGTCTGCGCTTGCCCGACAACCGAACGCAACCTGGGGGATGGGATTGTCCCGGCTCATATGTTTTTCGAAAATAACGTTTGCGTTTCACTAGGGACAGATAGTCAAATACAGGTTGATCTTCTCGAAGACGCCCGCGAGCTCGAGTATCATTTGCGCCTACAGAGAATGGAGCGGGTTGTTCTGGCTGATCAGGATGGCGAGGGACATTCCGCACTCGCCGCCCGACTGTTTGATTGTGTGACAATCAACGGCGCTCACAGCATCGGCGCGACCGGCGGGGCTCTCGTGCCGGGTACCCCTGCGGATTTCTTTACCGTTGATCTTGACGATCCGTCCATCGCCGGCGCCTCTCAGAATGATTTGCTTTCAAGCATAGTCTTCTCACTTTCAAGGACAGCTGTGAAAGATGTTGTGGTGGGCGGTAAAAGAATCGTTGAGGATGGACGACACGCAGCGCAGGATGAAATAGTGCAGAAATTCTCTGATCTACAGAGGAAGTTGTGGGGTTGACGGGAGCTACACACCTACAGTCTTGCCCTTGCATAGCCAAAGTTACTTATGACTCTCAAAGAGACACTCTCCCAACTCGTTAAGATAGACTCCGTCTCCTCGCGTTCGAATTCGGAGATTACATCGCTTCTCGCGACCCGTTGCGAAGCGATGGGCCTGACTGTGAAGCGCTTCCCTTATAAGGACGAGAACGGGGTTGAGAAGATCAACCTGATTGCCCTTGCGGGCGTAGGGTTCTTTGATACACCCGAAGTTGAACTCGCCCTGGTCGCGCATACCGATACAGTACCTTATGATCCAAACTGGGCTGAGGCCACCACGCTCGTCGAACGCGAAGGGAAGCTCTATGCGCGCGGCGCCTGCGACACAAAAGCATTCATCGCCGCCGCTCTCACTGCCCTCGAGACAATCGACCCGAAACGTTTGCGCAAGCCTCTCGCGCTAATCTTCACTGCCGACGAGGAGGTCGGGTTGCTGGGCGCCAAGAAACTGGCAGAGCTGCGCCCATTGCGGGCGCGCTACAGTATTGTCGGTGAACCCACTTCCCTTCAGCCGATGCGCGCCGGGAAGGGCTATTGTCTCGCGGAGATCATTGTGCGCGGTCGCGAAGGTCATAGTGCTTATCCGTCACTTGGCGCCTCGGCGATCTTTCGTGCTGCGCGGCTCATTACCAGGATTGAACAAATCGCGGAGGAAGTGAAAACCGAACAGAATGAGGCCTTCGATCCGCCCTACACAACCCTGAACATCGGCCTTATTCAAGGAGGCACGGCGAAAAATGTCATCGCCGGTGAATGTCGTGTCACGCTCGAGTGGCGCCCTATACCCGGACAAGGATCCGACCGAGTGCTGGACCTGGTGCGTTCGGCCCTGGCAGAAGTAAAGCTTGACAAAGGTTTCGACTGCGAACTCGCAACCAGCCGTACGGATTCGGGTTTTGAAGTCTCAGCAGGCTCGCAGCTTGTTCATGTGCTGGAGAAATTTACCGGCAAGAAGGCTGGGACCGTGGCCTTCGGTACAGAAGCCGCGCAGATGATCACACTGGGCGCGGAAGCCGTTGTGCTCGGTCCGGGCGATATCCGTGTAGCCCACCAAACTGGCGAGTTTGTGCCTATAGATGAACTTGATCGCAGCGTAGGAGTATTGACTCAGGCTATCGAGTTTGCCTGCATGTAGGGGCGACAGAACAGGATCTAGCCGCGGATTTCGCGGATAAAAACAGATCTGCGAAAGACTTTGACCGCAGGTTCATTGCGTTGATTAATACTCGTTTGACGTCAAGAAAACTGCGGATTTGGCAATTTGTAATTAAGATCCGCGTTTATCCGCGAAATCCGCGGCTAATTTCTTTCAGCGCATTCCCGGTCCTCAACTGTCGATTTTCCAGAGAGCTGCGAGACTTCGTAAGCTCACCACTTTCAGCCTCCTCCGCATTGAGTTAAGCTAATCGTCGAACCCCGGGCAACCACAGTGTGACCTGGCTCCATCGGATTCGGGTCAACCATTTTCCTCTATGGAAAGATTTCTCCAAGATGTCTAAGTTTTGTACATCGGTTCTTCTCGCAGTAATGATTCTCTGCGCTGGGTCAGCGTCAGCTCCGGCACAAAAAGCCCCTCTTACGAGTAAAGAAATTGTAAATCTCCTTTACCAACTGCCAAAACATCCTGAAATGCGCGACGAGATCGTCGAAGAAATTCGCGCGCGCGGCATCGGCTTTCCTCTTACTCCTGGCCTGCGCTCGTTGGTAGCCACCAAGAGCGGCAGCGATCAGCTCTTGCGTCGAACGTTGGAAGAGGCCGAGCGTCGGAGAGCAAATCCTGCCGCTTCGGCCTTGCCTTCAGAAGAGGAAGCTAACGACTTGCTGGATCGCACGCGAGTCGCAACGCTCCAGGCTGCGCAGGCGATGCCTGACTTCATCGTTAAGCAACTCATTAAAAGAATGGCCGCTTACGGAAGTACTAATAACTGGATTCAGTTGGACAATCTGAGCGTCGCTGTTGGTTACCGGGCCAATGTAGGCGAAGAGTACAAGG
>JBOGOU010000262.1:0-4578 GCA_050748205.1 Pyrinomonadaceae bacterium
GGACAGTGATGAGGAGATAAGCGTTGCAAAAGCTGTACGGGAGACGGCAGCGCGCAAACTTTCGCTTGTGGGTCATGCTGATTTGCCGGTTCGCCAATAGGTGACTCGATAAGAGTTCCCTGTTGAAGAAGTAAGGCCCCGCTGTTGCGCAAACAACCGCGAGGCCCTTGTTTAACCACGACGCGATTGCTCACGTGCGGGGCTAAGAACGGGCCGCATGTTAAATCAGACGCGTCCTAAAATCAAGGAACAGATGATGAAAAAGAAGACATACGGTCAGAAGTGGCCAGCGTACAATGCTGCGCAAGTAAATGAAAAAGCCAAATTTCTGAGATTGGTACACGAGCTATGTGCTGGCGTAGCTGAGCCGGTTCAGCCTTGTGGGCGCGCGCGATTGCCAGTTGCGGACATGCTGTTTTCCATGGCACTGAAGGTCTACACCACATTTTCCTGTCGTAGGTTCATGGCTGATCTCCAGCAAGCTTATGAAGATGGTCTGACTTCGAGATTGCCGCGCTACAACTCGATCTTCAACTATTTTCAAATGAAAGTCCTCACGTCTTATCTTTCACAGCTTGTTGTTGAAAGCAGCGTGCCTTTAAGGACAATCGAAAAGGACTTCGCTGTTGACTCGTCGGGTTTCTCAACGAGCAATTTTGCACGGTGGATCGATATTAGATTTGGTAACGCCAAAATAATTGATAAGCGAAAGTGGGTGAAGGTCCATCTCATGTGCGGTGTTAGCACTAACATCGTTACGGCCGTAGAGGTCAGCAAGGCTAATGCTGGTGACAGCCCTTACTTGAAGCCATTGTTTGAAACTACGGACCGGAACTTCGGCATAAGAGAACAATCAGGAGACAAGGCTTACTCGAGTTTGGCGAACCTTAAGCTAGTAGTGGACAAGGGTGCGATGCCGTACATCCCCTTCCGAGCAAATGCTAAGGCCGTGCATGGTACCAAGGATCCGCTGTGGACGAGGCTATTTCACTTCTACGCTTACAATGAGGAGTGGTTCAAGGAGCACTACCACAAGCGCAGCAATGTCGAGAGTACATTCTCCATGATCAAGGCAAAGTTTGGAGGACGTTTACGAAGCAAGAAGGAAATAGCGCAAATAAACAAAGTGCTCTGCAAAGTGGTGTGCCACAATATCTGCGTGCTGATCCAGTCGATTTACGAACTAGGTATTGAGGTTGCTTTCTGGAACGATCGCGAATCGAAGGCTTCATGACAGTTCGCCCGGCCGACAGGAGATGACAATTCCGAATCCGTCGAATTACATAAAAGGAATTTTGCACCAAATCGGTTGAATAGCTTGCTGCGTTTGAGTTGTTTTCCTGCCTGATGTTCTGTACAAACCCGAGTGCGGTGGTCGATGTGAGGACGTTTGACGGCGGCCAAACGGGGCGGTACCGCTTACCGCGAGGAAGGTCACGCCCTTCTAACTTTGAAAACGTCTATGCAGATAACATAAAGAAGCAACATAAAGAAGCAAATGCATTGACATACTTTCACAGCGGGGATTAGGATTCGATCCTCTTTTCCACTGACCAGCGACCAGCGGCTAGGTGCCGTCGCCGCTTCTCACACAGGAGGTCAATTCAAATTCCTGTGACAACACGCTGAGATGACCAGGAAGCGTTCCAGAGTTTGTTCCGGTTCTCGACCCAAAACCACCGGATCGGCCATGCCGAATTGGTTTTAACCTCATCGATGCCGCGCTTGAAGCCGTAGAGTTTTGAAACTGAGTAACAAGGCAGCAGGCGGCGCATCCCACTAAGGAGTTCTCACATGAGAGGCTATGCCCCCCTTTTCAGACGGCTGATTCGCTGGACAGGTTTGTGCGTTTGTATTCTCGTAACCGCAAGCGTTTTCAATATCACAGTCATGGCCCAGGCAAGGCAATACGTAACGTGGTCATCGATCACCAACGGCTCGGATTTAGGAAATGGTTCGGTGCGCAAGACTTCCACCGGAGTCTGGGACTTTTCCTCTACCTGCGCGCAGACACTCCTTCCCGGAGATGGTTTCTTCGAGTCAACCGCGGCGAACTACAATCAATCTATAAGTCTGAGTGGCGTTGACGGTGCGCAGCGTGCGCTGGTGATAGGGACGGGCGGCTGGGCTGGCATCTACGAAAACGGCGTGGAGGTGGCCGCCACATACGGCCACATTCCAAGCGCGACCTTTTCTGCACATGCCGTGGGAGATCGTTATCGCCTGGAGATTAGCAACGCGACAATTCGGTATATCAGGTATCGTTCGGCCGCGCGCGAGGTTTTGTTCGCCAGCGCTGGTCCTGTGCCTGCCTATCCGCTTTCGTTTTATCTGGGGATGTCCCCGCAAAGTGCTGAGTGGCAAAAAACGGTGTTCGCGCAACTAACCCGCAAGTCAACCTGGTCCTCAATTACCAGTGGGATAGATTTGGGCGGTGGCTCGGTACGCAAGACTTCCACCGGAGTCTGGGATTTCTCTGCCAACTCGGCACAGACATTACTACGTGGAGATGGTTACTTTGAATCGACCGCGTCATATTACAACCAATCCATCAATCTGAGTGGCACTGACGGCGCCGTGCGCGCAATAGTCGTAGGGACTGGCGGCTGGGCCGCGATCTATGAGAACGGCGTGGAGGTAGCTGCTACATCCGGCCACATCCCGAGCGAGACCATTGCCGCTCATGCCGCAGGAGATCGTTACCGTCTGGAGATTAGCAACAGCAAGTTAGGATACGTGAGGTACAGGGCAGGCGTAAGGACTTTAATGTTTACGAGCGCCGCTTCTTTGCCAGCATATCCGCTCTCGTTTAGCCTCGGCGCATCGTTCCAGAACTCCGAATGGCAGAACTCTGTCTTTGCGCAGATATCAAAAACTGTGTCCTGGTCTTCAATTACTAACGGGATAGATTTGGGTAGTGGCTCGGTGCGCAAAACTTCCACTGGAGTCTGGGACTTCTCCGCCGGGGTAGCGCAGCAACTAGTTTACGGCAGCGGTTACTTCGAATCGACTGCGTCTTACTACAACCAATCCATCAATCTCGGAGGCACTGACGGCGCAGGGCGCGCAATAGTTGTAGGGACCGGCGGGTGGGCTGGCATCTATGAAAACGGCGTGGAGGTAGCTGCGACTTATGGGCACATCCCGAGTGAGACCTTTGGCGCGCATGCCGCGGGAGATCGTTACCGTCTGGAGATTAGCCGCGGCCAGTTAAGATATGTGAGATACAGGGCAGGAGTGCGCACTTTAATGTTTACGAGCGCCGCTGCTTTGCCCGCTTATCCGCTCTCGTTCAGCCTGGGCGCATCGTTCCAAAATTCCGAATGGCAGAACACTATCTTCAGCGATAATGTGCCGGAGCATAATGATGCGGCATTTGTATCGCAAACAGTCCCTGCCACAATGGTCCCTGGCCAAAGCTATAGCGCCTCGCTCACGATGCGAAATACCGGCGCCAGCACCTGGACGCCCGACGGCGATTACCAGCTTGCTTCGGAAAACCTATCGGATAATCAGAGGTGGGGACTCAGTCGCGTCAACCTGACTACGACGGTTGCTCCAGGCTCAGACGCGATTTTTAACTTCAACGTCACCGCTCCGGCAACACCGGGCGCGTACAGCTTCCAATGGCGGATGGTCCAGCAGGGAGTTCAGCGCTTTGGCGCTTTGACGCCGAATGTCAATGTTACGACGGTCAATGGACCGCCAACGGTAAACCTGACGAGCCCCACGAACAATGCTACCTTCACTGCCGGCTCGACCGTGACGCTGAACGCAACCGCTTCGGATAGCGACGGCACAATCAGCAAAGTGGAATTTTTCCAGGGCTCTGTAAAGTTAGGCGAAGACACCACGGCGCCCTACAGCTTTAACTGGACCAATGTGCCCGCGGGCAGCTACGCGCTCACCGCGCGCGCCACCGACAATGGCGGCGCCATCGCTACTTCAGGCACAGTCAACATCACCGTGACTACGCCCAATCAGCCGCCTTCGGTGAGTCTCTCAGCTCCGGCAAACGGCGCGATTTTTGCGGCCCCTGCCAACATCACGCTCACCGCGACGGCAGCCGACACGGACGGAATTGTCACGAAGGTGCAGTTTTTCAAGGGGACGACGCTGCTCGGCGAAGACCTCTCAGCCCCGTTCGCCTACACCTGGATCAACGTCGCTGCCGGAAGCTACAGTCTGACCGCGAAGGCCACCGACAACGCCGGCGCGACCGTTACGTCCGCAGCAGTTTCGATCATCGTCAACACGCTGCCCACGGTAAGCGTCAACAGTCCGACTAATGGCCAGGTATTTACAGCTCCTGCCAGCTTCACCATCACTGCAACCGCGGCCGACGCTGATGGCTCAATCAGCAAAGTGGAATTCTTCAATGGCTCGTCGCTGCTCGGCGAAGACCTAACTACCCCCTACAGCTTTGCGTGGAATTATGTGCCTTACGGAAGCTATGTGCTGACGGCGAGGGCTACCGACAACCGGGGCGGGGTCACAACCTCGGCAGCCATAAGCACTATCGTCAACAGTCCCCCCACCAGCAGCATCACGAGTCCGGCCAACAACGCGGCCTACACT
>JBOGOU010000263.1:0-2166 GCA_050748205.1 Pyrinomonadaceae bacterium
CGTCGGTCAGTGCGAATAGCCGCAATGTCGATTATCTCGCCCTTTGCAGGGTCGAGTGACGTAGTTTCAACGTCGAAGAATATGTGGTCCTGACGCATTTGGTTTCCTCCTACCTAAACAGGGCCTAAGCCTAGGCTTACTTTAGAATCCGTGCTTAACAGAAACACTGCCCCGGCGCAGCCGGTTAGACGCTTAGTTGCTTTCCCTCTTTGTCGTCTACATTATACCCTATTACGGGTCCAATAGCAACCACTCTAACCCTCTTGCGTTTCGGCTCGCCTGCCAGAAACTTGACCCGCGCATCGCGTTGACCGTCAGCGTGAAGATACACAATATCAGCGGTCCAATTGTTACCGCCTTTGTATCGTTCAACAGCAACGGCGTAAAGCTGGCGCATACCTACCTCCAAACCTTGTCCTGCTCTTTACCTGCCATGCTAGCGAGCACGACAATCCCACCACCAATAACAACCGAACCGATAGCGACCTTAACCCACGGAATCTTCGGCTTAGCGATTGGCCCCTTGGATGCTTGCCCAAGAATGACGCTAGCCGCACCGGAAAACGTGCTATCACCCGCTAGATTCTCGTCCCAAAACGTTCCCATGTTATCTTTGTTCCTTTCATGTATGCTTAGGCTTACAGTGCTTTAGGTCGGTAACTGTAATTGAACCCGCATGGCCACTGCCGCGGCGCAGCCGCTAAGCCTAGGCTTACCTCTAATGTAGTTCATCCTCGGCGGTATTAGGATCGCCTTGTGTTAGCTGCTTTGCCTCACGCTTCTTCCTGAGTATCTCCGCGAATCGAGCCGCAACAGGGGCGAACAATTCGGGACGTAACACGTTCTGTAACGCGCTAATCTCCTTCTCGTCGATGCTCTCTGCAATCGTTTCGAGTAGTGCGGTATCCTCGACACTCTCAGCGAAAATCTTCTCACCCGAGATAGTGTTAGCGAGCGCTGGCAGGAGCCGAATCAAAAGGGTCCGCTCCTCGCGGTCATGCTTGTGGTCAATGACGTTGATTTTCGCCTTAGCTTCGGCGACAACCTTCTCCATTGTCAATTCTTTGACCAGCGCATAGGCGTCCGCGTTCTCGTCGGTAAGGCGCGCGTTCTCTTTCGTTAGGTTGTCAATGATGGCAGGCATCCTACCGACGATTTCCATGTTCCCCTTGATTGCCATTTGCATCAAGGCTTCGTTATGGCGCATCATTTGTTGTACCATACCGTTACTAGTCGGCGCTTCGGTAGCGAGCCCCCCGAAGTCCATTTCCCCATGAAGGGTAAACGAGTGTCGTGCCTGCGGCTCACTACGGTTGTTGTAGAAAGCAATCAAGCAACAGGTTTGGACGCCCACCAAATCCTGACAATAGCTATCAGCCTTGCCACGGAAAAGTTTAGCTAACTCTTTCGGTTCTTTCGGGTGCGCGGCACCAATTGAAACGTGGTGAATCTCTTCGTCTGAAACCCCTACCTTGTGAACAAGCGCTATCATCGTACACGGACCCTCTTTGTCCGTGTCGAGCATAGCCTCCGCGATCCACTGTTCTAACGTTTGCTTCTTCATGGTTTCCTACCTTTTGATGGCTAAGCTTAGGCTTACCCCTAACTATTCATATTTTGTGGTATGTTTCTCCGGGTTTCTCCCGAAGTACCACGCCGTTCCACCGATAACACTAACCCCCAGAAGCTTCTGCCACCATGGCGCATCGGCAATCGAGCCGTAAATACTCGACTCCTTGACCTTGGAGATAGCTTCTTTGGTCTTGGATGCAACAGTGGTTTTCTTGGCTGGTTCAGAAGTCTTTACCGTGGTAGTTTTCACAACGGTTTTCGTCTTGCCATCGGCCGTCTTGACTTGTTGGGGTTGACTGGTTTTCGTAACGGTAGTGACCTTCTTGGTTCCATCCGTAACCTGAGCAACCTTGACCGTAGCTTGACCCGGTTTCGCAGTAGCCGCTCCCCAAGTCGCCGATCCGACAACACCATCATCTTTCAGGTTACGTTGACGTTGCCATGACTTCGTTAGTCCCTCGGTACCAGGACCAAACTTACCATCGGCATTGGTACCGAGAACATGCTGCCACTCGATAACAGCTGCTCCCGAACTACCCTTGCGAATCGTGGGCCTTGAACCGGGTTTAAGCCCAGGCTTACCCCCACTTGGAG
>JBOGOU010000264.1:0-1496 GCA_050748205.1 Pyrinomonadaceae bacterium
AGCGGGGTCTTGCCGACCTGGCGCGGGCCGAGCAACACCACGGCAGCGGCCGCGCCCAAGCGCTCGCTTATCGCGGCTTTCATGTGTCTTGGAATGATGTTAGTGCAAAGCAGTAATGTCCGCTATCTCCAAAGCAGTAATGTCCGCATTTTGAAATCAATGCGGAGGTTTTACGATGGAGATAAGAATGAGTGTGAAAGAAGCGAAGCGGTTAGAAATCGTGCTACAAGTGGAAAGTCGAACGATCAGTAGCGCAGAAGGAGCGAGGCGACTGGGAGTAACGGTGAGGCAACTACGACGGATCAGAAAGCGTTATGGATCTGAAGGAATTGCTGGACTCGTCAGCAAACACAAGGGGCTGTCTGCAAAGAATCGGATAACAGATGATGTCAGGATGGCCGTTAGAATCTTGATGTCAGAACGCTATCAAGGGTTTGGCCCGACGTTAGCGCAGGAGAAGCTTGAAGAACGCCATGAGATCAAGCTGTCAGTAGAAAGCGTGCGGCAATTGATGATGACGAATGGGCACTGGAAAGCGAAGCTCGGCAAGAACGTGGTGCTGCATCCGATGCGGCAACGACGAGCGCGTTATGGCGAGTTAATTCAGATCGACGGATCGCCGCACCACTGGTTTGGCGAGGAAGAACCGGCGTGCACGCTGCTGGTGTTCGTTGACGATGCCACCGGCAATCTGATGCAACTCGTTTTTGTGCCGACGGAAAGCACGCTGAGCTACATGCAAGCGATGTGTGGCTACATCGAAGCACATGGTATGCCGATGACGTTATACAGCGACAAGCACAGCGTCTTTCGGGTCAATGCCAAGGATGTTGAAAGCGAAACGCAATTTGGCCGAGCGGTCTCGGAACTGGGGATTGAATTGATCTGTGCGAATTCACCGCAAGCCAAGGGACGCGTTGAGCGGGCCAATCAAACGTTGCAGGATCGCTTGGTCAAAGAACTGCGTTTGCAGGGCATCACGACCCTGGAGCAGGGCAATGCAACGCTTCCGGTCTTCATGGGCGAGTACAACCGGCGATTCGGCCGAGTGCCGCGTGAAATGGACGATGGGCACGTGATCTATACCGATGGCCTGGAGAAATTGAAAGAGATCCTGTCGATCCAGGAAGATCGCCGCTTGTCGAAGAATCTGACATGCAGCGTGGATGGGCGATTGCTGCAAGTCACGGTATCAGGGAGCGGACGCGGCATGCGTGGTGCGAAGGTGAAGATTCACTGGCACTTTGACGGGCGATTGGAAGTCCGCCGTCAAAGCAAGCTAATGCCCTACACGGTGGTGGAGAGAGCGCCGAAAGCGGGTGCCGTAGTGAGCAGCAAGAATCTCAACGCCAAGATTGACGACATCCGTCGCCAGCGCACAGGACACAAGCCTGCGGCCGGTCATCCTTGGGCACGCTGGCAGGGCCAGATTCCGCCCCCACAAGCTGTCGCCGCTGGCAGGGATGCTTTGCTTCAGGCTGCGGGCTAACGCCCTC
>JBOGOU010000265.1:0-21701 GCA_050748205.1 Pyrinomonadaceae bacterium
GTAGAGGACATCAGGAGCCTCCGCTAGAGTTTCGCTTGATGCCGCCAAGCGGACGAGACGTCCGCGGTCCCAGTAAAGAGCTTGTTTTGAATTCGGTGGGGTTGAATGCCGGCTGCGGTCGGTCCGCAGTGAGCGCGAAGCGCGAATCGATCACCGGCCGAGATTAAGAGCCTCGAGCAAAGCTTCGTCTGATGGGGCCAAGCGGACGAGACGCGGTCCCAATAAAGAGCTTGTCGCAAATTCGGGCCGGTTGAATGCCGGCTGTGAATAGTTCGATTCAACGAAAAAAGGCGGACCGACCTGGTTCGCCTTTTTTCCTTTTTTGAGCCTGTCTAGCTTGGGTTGCGCTCAAGCACCGGCTGATATGAACCGGGATTTGAACGCATGTTGGCGCCTGGTTGAGATGTGGTTTGGGGCCTGCTCTTGTCCGATAGGTCCGCGCCGATCAGGTCGCGAACCTTACGAATCAAAGCGGGCACAATTACCACTTGCGCCGTTCTTGAGAGTTCTTCGATGAGCCGGTCCCCCAGGGAGCCAACCTCCTGTTGGAGACGATCAAAAGCCCGTGTCTCCTTCAGCCGCCCAATCAAACCCGGCCCGTCGTCCTTGCCATTGCTCCTCTCGAGGACACCTGAGGGCGACACTGTGTCAGCCGGGGCAAGAATTGGCATTCCGGCAAAAGCATGAGATTCCGAGGACACGTACTCTCCAGTTTCTCGGTCTTCGCCCTTGATCGCTGACGCGATGCAGTAACCTACGCAGAAACCAACACCAGCCGCGCCCAGACTCCACGTCACGGGACGTTTTTTGAAATGCTCTCGCCAATCCAATGCGTCCTTCACTGTTTCGTACTGGTGCGCAACGGTCTCTTTGATTTCGGTTACCGTTTGGGAGATTGAATCCCGAGCTTCTTCCATACGAAGCTGCAGCTCCTCTTTGGAGAGCTCCTCCTCTCTCACTTCAGGCGCTCGAGCCAGAGCTAAAGTTCGTTCTTCAGCCATTGCTTGTCCTTTCTAAGTTCTTCCACGGTCTTGTTAGGCACAAGATCTTGTTTAGCCAACCGGTTCTTGATTGATACAACCACGATGGCCCCCAATAGCAAGTAAAAGAGACCCGTGATTACGAAGCCTATTGCGTACCTGGCTGCCTGGCTCAGATCGGCGTCCGCAAAAAGGGTGGAGACTCCGAAGGCCACTGCTACGTTCAAAAGGGCAAAGCCAATGGCAGCCACTATGCCGCCCAAAGCAAGCACGATCCCGCCCCGTACGTAGGCGTTGGCCTCCTCTTTTATCTCGACCTTCAGCAAACTCAGCTTCGTGTCAAAGAGTTGCATTACGTCTTCGCCGAGCCGGCCCACCAGCGAAGGCAGACTCTCGGTTTCTGTGCGTACTGCCGGATCCTTTGCGATTGCGACAGCAGTTGATGAAGCCGCCATGGCGTCACCTCCTTTGGTAGTGCAGCTAGGAATTCCCTATGGGATTCTCTTACTCCTGGGTCGTGATTAACGCCTGCCGCGAAGAATCAAGCCAAGTACAAGGCCGGCGGCAGCCGAGATCAAGATGGCCTGACCCGGATTTTTTCGCGCATACTCCTTAGCGTTCTCGGCAACCTCACCCAGATCCGCATTCTGTAGTCCTTTTAGCTTATCTCCGACCACTGAGACTTTGTCGCTCACGTAGTCCTTGGCCTGCGTGGCAGCCTCAGTGATCTTCTGACCGTACTCGTGGGCAGTCTGAGAAAGGGCTGTGGCCGTGCCGGTACCCGTACTTGAGGTCGGGGTGTTGAGGCCTTCTGAAAATCGGTTTTCTGACATTTCGAAATTCTCCTTTTTGAATCTAGTCCGGGAACCAGCTTCGGCGTTTGCTGGAGCTTGGTTCGCAAATTAATAGAGAAGCATAGTGCAAGCGATGTGCCGACGTTTCTCTAAATCGAATTCGTTGAGTGTACCTTAATTAAGTGAAATAGATGACACGCCGCAGTTGTTTTCTTGTTGTGAAAGGGTACAAAGCCAAAACGCAAAGGTCGGGAACCGTACAACGCAGCAAATGAGGTGGTTAGAACTCGGATGGCCGTAACTTTGCCAGCTTGCCGGCAGTTTATTTAGATAGCTGACTAAGACGCTTGGTGCATTAGCTGTTCTCAGTGCACTGCGTGTCTCCGTGGTAAAAAAGGCCGTTATCCACCACGGACACGCAGGGGTGCACTGAGAAGCGGTTCGCTTGACACGGCCGCATCCGGGGTGGTAAGTAAGTACTTACTTTGCTGAAACTGGCCCGGCCAGCAAATGGATGCCGCTGATGAAGGAAACCACCACTCTTGATAATCCTCTTGCGCCCCCGTCGAGTGGGCGCATGGCCGGCGACGAACGACGCCTCCAAATTCTGCGTGTGGCTGTAAGTCTCTTTGCCCATGAAGGCTTCCGGGGCACTACTACAAAGGAAATTGCTCTCGCGGCCGGGGTTTCAGAGGCAATGGTGTTTCGTCACTACGCAACCAAAGAGGAGTTGTATACCGCCATCCTGGATCACAAGGCCTGCTCAGGCGATGCCGTGGACCCGGAACTAATGGTCGCTGACGCCCTGAAGAGGAAGGACGACCGCGCAGTCTTTCAGGGACTTGCATTCGGCGCGCTGGAACATCACGAGCGAGATCCGGAGTTTCAACGCCTGCTGCTTCACTCCGCTTTGGAGGGACATGAACTGGCGCAAATGTTCTTTGAGAAGTTTGTACGGAGGGTCTACGAGTTTTTGGGCGCCTATATTCGCGAGCGCCAACGAGACGGCGCCATGGTCAAGATCGATCCGGCCATTGTCGTCCGGGCCTTCATCGGAATGATTATTCACCACTCGCTCAACAACAATCTTTGGGATCCACAGCGCCGCCTCTTGAATCTTTCGAACGAGAGCGCAGCAAAACATTTCACGGACATTCTCCTGGCAGGGATCTGCACCGAAGGAGAGCGAAAGATCGTCCGGAAGGATGGACGCAAGACCTCAGGTGTGGACGTTTCTCAAGGTAAGGGATAACGGGATGCTTTCTCCCAGGCAAATACAGATTCTATTAATTGCGGGCCTTGTGGCTGCCCTTGGCCTCTTTGCGATCTCGTGTGGTGGCTCCAAGGCGAACGTCAGAAGCGAAGCCGCCCCGGCCACTTCGCCGACCGTCGTCGATGTGACAACCGCGGCGGCGATCATGCGCGAGTTGCCGCGCTTTTTTGAAGCTACCGGAAGCCTGGCTGGTGACCAGCAGACTGACGTGGCTCCTTCAGTGGCCGGGAAGGTAGTGGCGGTGGGCGTTGATTTGGGTAGTTACGTCAAGCGTGGGCAGATGATCGTCCGGCTTGACGACGTAGACTTCAAACTCCGCGTTCAACAAGCAGAGGCCCAGCTGGAACAAGCTCAGGCTGCGTTGCGACAGGCGGAAGAAAAGGTGGGCTTGCGACCAGGCCAGGGGTTTGATCCGAATCGAGTACCGGAGGTCGCGAATGCGCGCGTAGCCCTGGATCTGGCGGAGAAGAACCTCCGTCGATCCGAGAAGCTGATTGAATCAGGCGACGTCTCGCGGGCATTTTACGATCAGCAAAGAGCGCAACGGGATCAACTGAAGGAACAGTATGAATCTGCCCTCTCGCTCGCCCGGCAGAACTACGCAGCGGTAATGACAGCGCGCGCCAACGTGGCCAATGCTGAAACTCAGGTAGGTTTGGCACGAAGGAGCCTCTCTTATGCGCTCGTCTTCTCGCCAATCGATGGATATGTCGCTGAGCGGACCGCTGATCTTGGCGAATATGTTTCGCCGACCTCCAAAGTGGCAACCATTGTGCGCATCAACCCTCTGCGCATTCGCATCGACATTCCTGAGCAAGCGATTCCTGAGGTAGCCGTGGGCCAGGCGGTGTCCTTAACGACGAGCGCCTGGCCTGACAAGAATTTCAGCGGGCGTATTGCCCGGATTTCTCCTAACGTGAGTCCGAGTTCTCGCACGCTGTCGGTCGAAGCTGAGATCGACAATGGGGGCGGGGCGCTCAAGCCGGGACAATTTGCTTCTGTGCGCATCCTCCAGGCGCGTTCACAGCCGGCGGTGCTGATTCCGGCAAAGGCCGTCCTGACAGAATCAGGTGTTAGCCGCGTATTCGTGATCAAGGACGGGCATGCACAGCAGCGTCTGGTGCAAGTAGGTCAAGCCGAAAGCGATTTGGTTGAGGTCAAAGGCGGGATTGCGGCGGGAGAATATGTGGCCACAAGCAACGTCGATCAGCTGAGTGATGGGATGGCTGTTAGACAGTAGGGGTCTTTGGTCTTTGGGTTTTGATGTAACAAGTTACATTGGAACAGGACCAAAGGCCCAAGACCAAAACCAAAGACCAAAAACCTCAAGATGCAAAAGCTAGCTGAAATCTGTGTCCGGCGCCCGGTTTTTGCCACGATGCTGATCCTGAGCCTCACCGTCGTGGGTCTCTTCTCCTACAGGTCTCTGGGTGTAGATCTCTTCCCAAAAATTGATCTGCCTACAATTACGGTTACCGTTGTGAATCCTGGGGCGTCGCCTCAGGAGATCGAAACGGAGATAACCGACAAGGTTGAGGGTGCCGTCAACACCATCAGCGGCATCGACGAACTGCGCTCAACTTCAGTTGAAGGCGTCTCGCAGGTCTTCATTACCTTCCTGCTGGAAAAGAACCCCGATGTTGCTGCTCAAGAAGTTCGCAACAAGATTGACCTTGTTGCCAATGATCTGCCGGTAACCGCCGAGCAACCAATCGTCCAAAAACTTGACACTGATGCAGCTCCGGTGCTGCGCATCGCAGTTTCAGCACCTCGCTCATTGCGCGAGGTTACAGACGTAGCAGACAAGAAGATCAAGCAACAAATTGAGTCGATTAATGGCGTGGGCCAAGTGCAAATCGTTGGTGGCCGCACTCGCGAGATCCAGGTGTGGGTCGATCCGGATAAGCTCCGCGCTTACAACGTCACAGTAGCCGAAGTTGTCAACGCGGTTCGTTCCCAAAACATGGAAGTACCGGGTGGTCGTGTTAACGAAGGCTCGCGAGAGCTAACCGTTCGCACGATGGGCCGCATAGTCAACACCGCGGATTTTAACAATCTGGTTGTGGCCAATCGCGGTACTTACTCCGTTAAGCTCAGTGACATTGGCTACGCGGAAGACGGAGCCGAAGAACCGCGAACAGAAGCCCGCTTGAATGGGCAGCCTGCGGTTACGCTCGTCGTCTCAAAGCAGTCGGGCCAGAATACCGTCGCCATCGCAGACGCGGTGAAAGAGCGCCTCATTGAGGTCCAGAAGACTCTGCCGCCGGGTTTTAAGAGCCAGGTTGTCGGCGATCAGTCAATCTTCATCAAAGCGTCGATTGAATCGATCCAGACTCACTTGATCGAAGGAAGCATTTTGGCGGCTATTGTCGTTTTCATCTTCCTGTGGAGCTTTCGTTCCACTGTTATCGCTGCCCTCGCTATACCGACCTCGTTAATTGCCACATTTGGTTTGATGGCGGCCATGGGGTTCACTCTGAATCAAATCACCATGCTGGCGCTGACCCTGATGGTCGGTATCGTCATCGACGACGCAATTGTGGTCCTGGAGAACATCTTTCGTTTCATCGAAGAGAAAGGTGTGCCTCCATTTCAGGCGGCGATTGAAGGAACTAAGGAAATAGGTCTCGCCGTGATGGCCACGACGCTTTCGTTGCTGGCTGTTTTTGTGCCGGTCGGGTTTATGGGGGGCATCTCAGGACGTTTCATGTCCTCTTTTGGCTTTACTTCAGCCTTCGCCATCGCCGTTTCACTGATTGTTTCATTTACCCTCACGCCGATGCTTTCCGCGCGACTTATCAAAGGCAGAAACGGCGAGGAAGAATCACCGGGTGAAAAGCCCGCCGGGCGCGACTCGAAGGAGTCCCGCTTCTACCGGCCCATCGATCGTGGCTACGCGCGAATGTTGACCTGGTCAATGGCCCACCGGTGGGTAGTCGTTGCTGCTTGCCTTGTTGTCATCGTCAGCATTGTTCCGTTGTTCATGTTTGTTGGCAAAAACTTTTTGCCGGTTGACGATCAATCCCAGTTCGAAGTTAACGTCAGGGCCCCTGAAGGTTCCACTCTCGCGGCGACGTCATCGCTCGCCGGGCGCATTGCAGCCGACGTGCGCCAGCTTCCGGGCGTTACAGATACGCTCGCGACAATCGGCGGTGGTCAGCAGGAACTGGTCAATCTCGCTTCTATCTACGTAAAACTGCAGCCCATCGAGGAGCGCAAGGTCACGCAAGCTGATTTGATGCTGCGCGTGCGCTCTGAAATTCTGGGTAAGTACGCGAAAGAGTTTCCCGGACAACTGCGCACCAGCGTTCAGCAAGTCGCAACGATTTCTGGCGGCGGGTTTCGCAACGCCGACATTCAATACATCATAAATGGCCCGGATCTGGATAAGCTAACTAAGTATTCAGACGAAATGCTGACCCGGATGAAAACCGTTCCTGATGTTGTGGATGCGGATTCGACCCTGGTTACGGGCAAACCCGAACTACGCGTCGTCATCGACCGCGCGCGCGCAGCGGACCTTGGCGTTCAGGTTGGTGACATCGCCCAGGCGCTCAACACGTTGATTGCGGGCCAGAAGGCTTCCACTTTTAACGCCGGCACGGACCAGTATGACGTTCGCGTGCGAGCCGTTGGTGAATACCGTTCCAGCGTTGAAGGTCTAAGGCGGATGATTGTTTCTTCCACTAAGATCGGCTGGGTCAGTCTGGACAATCTTGTGCGCGTTGAGGAAGGAACTGGACCGTCGGCAATTGAACGACTCAACAGGCAGCGACAGGTGATGTTGCTCGCCAACGTCAAGCCGGGTGGATCGCAGGCTGACGTGATTGCAAAGATGAACGAGTTTGCGAAGCAGATAAATATCGAAGGCGCCTACAAGACAGGCTTGGCGGGCCGCTCGAGAGAACTGGGACGCGCCGCGTATTACTTTCTGCTCGCCTTCGTCCTTTCGTTTGTTTTCATGTACATGGTGCTCGCGGCTCAGTTTGAGTCGTTCATCCATCCGGTCACTATCCTGTTGACCCTGCCGCTGGCGATTCCCTTCGGCATCGCTTCGTTGCTCGTTACAGGCCAAACCGTGAACATCTTCTCAGGTTTGGGATTGCTATTGCTCTTCGGCGTCGTGAAGAAGAATGCAATCCTTCAAATAGATCACACCAACCAATTACGCGCGCAAGGCATGGAGCGATTCGAGGCAATCATTCGCGCGAATCGAGAGCGTCTGCGGCCGATTCTGATGACCACAGTCGCGCTCGTCGCCGGCATGTTGCCTCTGACGATCTCGAGTGGTCCGGGTTCCGGTACGAATCGCTCAATCGGCATTCTCGTCGTTGGTGGGCAGTCACTCTGCTTGCTGTTGACTCTGCTTGCAGTGCCCGTTTTCTATTCGCTCTTCGACGATCTCGGCCGCAGCCGTGTTTGGGCGCAAATTGCGGTGAGCACCACCGGCGCATTCGGCTGGGTACGAAGAAAAGCAGCAAGCGCAACAGCGTCGCTATTCAGTTTGATTTCTAAGCAGTAGAAACATTGCAATTAGGAAAGAGATGAATCAATACGTTAATAGTTGGTCCCAGTGAAGAGCTTGAGTCATGTTGCCCCGGGCGTTCGCTACAGAGGAAGACTCCTCCTGGCGGTGATGCTGGCTGTTCTTCCGGGGAGTTCCATAGCAGTTGCGCAGCAGCCTGTCGCACTTCCGACACCGACTCCAGTGGAGCAGGAACTGCACCTTCCGGCCATCGCGCCCGAGTATCGAGCTGAACGAAAACCTCTGCCAGATCTAGGTCGCGTGGGCGTTGATATGAATCTGCAACAGCCACTCTCACTGCGCGATGCCCTGGCAATGGCGCTGGAAAATAACAAGGACATCGAAGTTGCCAGGCAAAACGTAAAGATTGCCGAGTTTGATGTGCATGGATCGAGAGGCGCTTACGATCCGCGCTTGAGTTCGAGTTTTTATTTCGAGCGCGTCGAAAGTCCTATCTCCAATTTTTTAAGCGGTGGTTCAAATGGGTCAGTTACGCAGAATGACCTTACCAACACAGCGCGGCTCGAGGGCCTCTCGCCAAAGTTTGGGGGTAACTATCGACTGGAGTTCTCATCGATCCGCTTGACCACGAATAACCAGTTTACCGGTCTCACTCCGCAATATCCTACGGCGTTAACCTTCAACTATTCGCAACCGCTGTTGCGCGGCTTGAAGTTTGACAACAGCCGCCGCCAGATTGAGATTGCCAAAAAGGGCCTTTCACTGACCGACGCCCAGTTTCGACAGAAGGCGATCGAGACGATTACCGGTGTGCAAAGAGCTTACTGGGATCTTGTGTTCGCTCTCAGGAATCTCCAGATCCAGCGGGACGCAGTACGCGATTCCCGGACCCAACTTGAACACAACAAACGTTTGGTTACCGAAGGCGTTTTGGCGCCGATAGATGTGGTCGCGTCAGAAGCGCAGGTGGCTGGTTTCGAACAGACTCTGTTTACGGCTCTTGAAGAGGTTTCGCGCGCCGAGAATAATCTCAAAAACCTGATTGCTGACAACCGCCAGGCGGAGATTTGGAATGTATCGCTGATCCCGAGCGATTCCGTGAACCTTGCTCCACCCAGCGTGTCACTGGCAGAGGCTATGAAGGCAGCCCTGGAAAACCGTCCCGAATTGCAGCAATCAAACCTGGTGCGCGAAATCAACCAGATCGATCAAAGGTACTTTCGTGAGCAAACCAGGCCGCAAGTCGATCTCGTTGGCAGTTATGGCGTCGTGGGGTTGGCAGGTGTGGTCAATAGTGGCGCGATAAATCCCTTCTCGTCGACCGCGCAGATTCGTGACCGCGTAAATCTCTTGTCGGCCCTGGCAGGCATTCCACCTCTGCCAGCGCCACCACCACAAACATTTCCTTCTAACCTGGTAGGGGGCTATGACCAGTCGCTGAAAAACTTGTTTGGTAATCAGTACAACAACTTCCGCGTCGGCGTGCAGATCAATCTACCTTTGCGCAACCGAACTGCCGAGGCGCAGTTAGGCCGATCGCTCGTTGAAGGCCAGCGCATTGTCACTCAGCGTGAGCAATTGGAGCAATCGATCCAGGTTGATGTCAGGAATGCTTTGCAGATAATGCGGAGCGCGGAAGCGCGACTGCGGGCCGCGGTGGCGGCGCGCGAGGCGAGCGAGCAACAGTATCAGAGCGAGCAGAGAAAACTCGATGCTGGTCAATCGACGGTCTTTCTTGTGCTCGAGCGACAGACAGCTTTGACTACTGCGCGAGGAAACGAACTACGTGCCCAGACGGATTTGAATAAAGCGTTGGCTGAGTTGCAGCGGGCAACAGGCAATGCTCTCACGGGAAATAACATCGTCGTGCGTGTGCACTGATCATAGGTCTTCCCGGCTCGGGCAGCACCGCACGCGAGAAGGCGGCTGAGTCTCTGGGGCGGGACTCGCCGCCTTCGATTCTTGTCAGTGGTCAGTAGTCAGTGGTGACTGACTACCTAGAGAAAAGCCTCGAGGATGAGGAAGGCGCCGTAGAAACCAAGAAGAGAAAGGGCCACTACCAGCACATACCACTGAATGAGCTTCGTCCTGCAGGTGCGGCAGCGTGTCCTGGTCCACGACGTTGATCTAGCGCAGCTCGGGCATTTCATGTCCGCTCAGTCTCCACGCATCTTTCCGCCGAACACGATGATGAATTCAGATTAATTATCGATCTGACGCTCGGCGTCTAAATCTTACGAGCGTCCATAAAGGCCAGTGATCCGACAGCCCAATCTTCTTATCGATTCCGTTGCTAGTGGCTTCCAGCCCACGCAACCAGATCCAGTCGAGCTTCAATCTTATTGGAAAGACCAGGATCGTTCGCAAGAAAGTTGAGGGACCGTTGGCAAACGGGGTAGTGAAGTTTTCCCGACTAAACAACTGCGACGTTTTCTTTACGGCGGAGCGCTCCCAGGTATTCAGATCGCCCAGAATGATTGCCGGCATTTCCTTTGGACGCAGCGCGAGGTCTTGCAGCACGGCTTTCATTTGGTCGATCTTCTCATCAACGGAAATCCGGTTTTCAGAGTGGACCGAGTAGACGCGAAGAGGGGTTCCGGCGATGTTAACGGTAGCGCCTATGGCTACACGCCGTCTCTGCCCGGGACCTTCATGCGGCAAAACGATCCGCTCGACATCGGTAAGCGCGTAGCTGCTCAAAATAGCCACGCCGGTTTCTTCTTCCTCTTCGCTGCGTGGGTTTGGGGGCGCCGCCCAAGCGTAGTGCTTGCCTAGTTCGTCTGCGATCAGCTTTGCAGTATTGGTATTCCCGGTTCTTTTCTTGTTTCGGTCCACTTCCTGCAGCCCGATGATCGCCGCGCCACCGATTTCCGGATCTTCCTTGAGGAACTGCGTCAGTTTCCGCAGCTCGTCGCCGCCGCGCCAGCGAATATTGTAAGAAACGATTTTGAATTCCGCGGGGCCCTTTGGTGCATGCGAAAGATTGGATGCGGACCCTATTTCCAACAACCCCGAATCAGGCGTTTTCGCGGCTGTTTGCGAAAACCCGTCCATTGGCAGAAGCGACGCTCCAATAATCAAGAGCAGACGGAAATGCGGACCTAATCCTAAAAAAACATTTCCAGCTGGAGCGCGGGCATCCTGCCCGCTTTGCCTTCTGGAAAACTCTTTCAGATGATCTCGCATGGCAGTAGTGCGGGCAGGATGCCCGCGCTCCACAGGACACTTAGATGCGAACCGGGTCGCGGCTTTTGCCTCGTGATTTCGAGGTCGTAATCTCAAAACGCATTATCGGGCGGGACTTCGATCGCCGCGCCACTTCTCTGAATCCGGCGGCCTTGAAGGCCGAGGGAACTCCGTGCCAGAGGAAAGGATCAGGCATTTGCTCCATCGATGGCTCAACCGGATAGCCCTCGACTAGTTTCGCACCCTTGGTTGCCGCAAACTCCACGGCGGCGTGCAGCAATTGCGCTGAAATGCCCTTCCGACGATAGGGCTTTTTTATGAAAAGACAGGAGATCGACCACACAGGATTCTCATCTACCTGTTTTAATATGCGCGACCGTTCCAGGGCAGAGTATTCCTCGCGTGGCGCAATGGCGCACCATCCCACCGGTTCTCTGCCAATGTAAGCGACGATCCCCGGTTCCTGACCGGCGAATACGATCTGCTTGAAGGCCCGCTTGTTCCCATCGCCTTTGTTCGCGTCGAATTGCTTGCGGGGCAACCGCCAGAACATGCACCAACATCCGCCACACGCCCCTCGCTCGCCAAACAAGTCCTCAACATCCCCCCAGCGAGCGGCAGTCGCAGGATAAAATCTCAACGTTTCCCTTTTGCTTTGTGTAGACATCGGTAATGCGGATCATAACCTCGTTATATCTCTCGAGCCAATGTGGACGCGTGTCCGAATTAACACCTCAGCGGCCGGGCAATGAAGTCACTACCACCGCGCGCTAAGTGTGTCGATGCTGCCACGTATTGCAACTGGCAACGACTCAACCAACAGAACCATTTGCGGTAGCCAATGGATCCTGGCATTCAACATAACCATCGCGACTCAACCCCGGGACCGCCTGGCGGAAGCCAGCGGATATTAGGACTCAGCCAGACCAGAGTCTTGAGCCCCTGCTCTCAAGTTGAGTGCCGGGATCCATTGGCTACCGCAAAGGGTTCCGTGGTTGAGTGCTGCTCGTTGACGATGACTACCAACATCCGTTGGCTGCTGGCCGCGAGACGAGATTCAAATGTCGACACTACCCCACACAGAGTTTCGTGCGATTTCGCATGATTTCGTGGATCGTTTTTGACCAGTCGGGCAGCAAGCGCTGGAACTCAAGGGAACGCCGTATTTTCTTGATCGCCTGGCAATGAGTCTATACTTTGACTTCATGTTCGTGAACTCACCCCCAAACGGATAATGCGTGCGAATGGATCACGACACAGGCATAGGCGGTCCGCAGCACCGGTTTCCCGTCACTCGACATTCGGCTATTGTGGCCGCTCGAAGCTCGGATCATGAGGTACGCCAGCGTGCGCTGGAAACAATCGTCGAAACTTATTGGAAGCCTGCTTACAAATACCTGCGAATCAAATGGCAAGTGTCTAACGAAGATGCAAAAGATCTGGTTCAGGGCTTTTTTGCCAGCGCGATCGAAAAGGACTATTTCGCCAGTTACGACCCTGGTAAAGCCAGGTTTCAGACTTTCTTCCGCACGTGTCTGGACCGCTTCGTGGCCAATCAGAAAAAGGCCGAACACCGCCTAAAGCGAGGAGGCGGCGCAGACCACTTTCCTCTTGATTTCAGCAGCGCGGAAGACGAACTTGCTTTACACGACACCGCGTCCATGCTGGGTCCAGAAGACTATTTTCATAAGGAGTGGGTTCGTAGCCTTTTCACGCTGGCGATCGACACCTTGCGAGCGCGTTACGATCAAACTGGCCGCAGCGTCTACTTCAAACTGTTCGAACTCTATGACCTGCGGGACGACGACGCTGAAGAAAGGACTTCCTATGCGACTTTGGCCCAGAAGTTTGGCTTGAATACGTCAGCTGTCACCAACTACCTCGCGGCAGCCAGGCGCGAGTTTAGAAAAATCGTGTTGGAGAAACTGCGCGAGGTAACCGCAACGGAAGAAGAGTTTCGCGAGGAAGCGCGGGCGCTGTTGGGAGTGGAAGTGAAATGAGATCCCTATCGGACAAAAAGCTCGAGCATCTGCGGAGTATTGCTGCTAATCCGGATTTCGGCCCAACGAAATATAGGATTGTAGAAGAACTCGCTCGCGGCGGAATGGGTATTGTCTACCAGGCGGAAGATCTGGAACTCAATAGACGAATCGCTCTTAAGGTTCTCAACACGCCGGAGGCAGACTCAAGCCTTGCCCGGCGCATGGTGCGCGAAGCACAAATCATTGCCCGGCTGGAGCACCCCGGTATTATCCCCGTTCACGATGTCGGCGTGCTGGCAGACGGTCGTGTGTTTTATGCGATGAAGCTAGTTCGCGGAGAGCGGCTCGATGAATATGCGGCGCGCAACGATTCGGTCAAAGATCGTCTGAGGAAATTTCAGGCTGCCTGCGATGCGGTCGCGTTCGCTCACGCGCATGGCGTCATCCATCGTGATCTGAAGCCCCAGAACATCATGATTGGATCATTCGGCGAGGTCCTGGTGCTCGATTGGGGCGTCGCAAAACTAATGAGAAAAGGACCCAGCGTTTCTTCGGATGCCGACACCCTGATGCTGCCCGGGCGAAAACCTGCAACCGACGAAACCAAGCCCGCGATTGAGGATGACACAACGCACGGAACAATCATGGGAACACCTCATTATATGGCACCCGAACAGGCGCGCGGGGAGATCGAGCAACTCGACCAGCGCGCGGATGTTTATTCGCTTGGGGCTATCCTCTATTTCCTGTTAACGAACCAGTCGCCCGGGGTGACCACCCGTTCAGAATCTGGCGCGATGCGGAGGCCACGGGAGTTGAACGCAAAAATCACCAAGGCCGCCGAAGCGGTGTGTTTGAGAGCAATGGGGGAATCGAGAGAGGAGAGGTATGCGAGCGCCGCGGAATTGTCGCTTGAGATAGCACGCCTTTTGGATGACGAACCAGTGTCCGCATATCGCGAAAACGCGTTTGAGAAGACCGGTCGCTGGTTAGGGAAGAACCGTTTTCTGATCTTGCTGGTACTGGCTTATCTCTTGATGAGAATTTTCTTTATCCTGACCTCCCGGCGTTAAAGGTTTTCCGGCGGACGCTTAATAGAAGAACAGAGAGCATGTCAAATGATAAATGCGAACGATCTATTTGATTGATTAGCGGAGAGGAGACAAACGAAATGTCTAAACCCATGATTGGAATTCTGTTAGGCGCGGTCCTGGGGGCCGTTGATGGCCTCACGGCCTGGTTCACTCCCGCGGTCCGAGATCAGCTAGCGGGGATCGTCGTCAGCTCAACTTTCAAAGGCGTCATCGCCGGCATAGCGATTGGCTTCTTCGCGAAGAAATTCCACTCGCTTCCCATCGGAATTCTGTTTGGTTTGGCAGTAGGCGCATTGCTCGCGTTCTTGACCGCGCGCTTCGCAGTTGGCGGATATTACTTCGAAATCATGCTACCCGGCACGATGGTGGGACTGATCGTTGGCTTCGCAACCCAGAAGTATGGAAAGGCGCCAGCTACCGCGAGCCAGTCTCCTGCGTAGCGACGCGCCGTTTCTCGCTCACAACCAAAGCAAACAGATTCTTTTATACGGAGGCTGCGTATGCCTAGAGTCATTCATTTTGAAATTCACGCCGGCGAGCCCGCCCGCGCCATCAGTTTTTATGAGAAAGTCTTTGGCTGGACCTTTCAGAAATGGGAAGGGCCGATGGAGTACTGGCTCGTTATCACCGGTCCCGACGACCAGCCGGGAATTAACGGCGGCTTGCTGCCGAGACGTGGCGAAATCGACGGTGAGGCGGTTCATAGCTTATGTGTGTACGGTCGACGTTGCGGCGATAGACGACTCAATTGCTAGCGCTGAGAAAAACGGTGGGAAGGTCGTCGTCCCGAAAATGCCCATACCAGGGATGGGCTGGCTGGTCTACTGTAAAGATACCGAAGGCAATATCTTCGGCATGATGCAAGGCGACGCCGACGCGAAGTAAGGTTGTGGCACAGACTTCAGTCTGTGGAAGCGGCTAGGAATCACAGACTAGGTCTGTGCCACTTGTGTGGAAGCGGTGACAGATCACAGACTAAAGTCTGTGCCACTATTAGTCGTTCGGTTTTCCCGGAAGCAAGGCATCGCTCTTCAAGGTTTGCGGGCCCCGATCATTGCAGATCGCAAATGAGGCGCCCTCATACATCGTCACCCCCGCATACTCGCCTTTGGCGTTGACGATGTAGAAGTTGATGCCAAAGTTTGGATTGCCTTTGCTGTTGAGAAGCCTTTTCTCGATCGTGTTTGCCTTAATACGCTTGAGCGCCTCCATACCAGCGTCCTTGGGATGGGCGCCACGCCGCATTTCTTCAACGATCAGGAACGAGCATAGGTTGTAGAGGTTTGCTTCGCCGCGTCCGGTCGATCCAGCGGCGCCGACGTTGCCGTCGACGTAAAGGCCCGCGCCCAGGATTGGCGAATCACCAACTCTGCCAGGAATCTTCCAGGCCAGACCGCTCGTGGTGGTTACGCCGCAGATTTCGCCGTTGGCATTTACGCCGTTGCAGTTGATCGTGCCGTAGTAGTGGTCCCGGTCAATCAGACCTTCAGCCACCATTTTCAACCTTTCGCGATGCATGAGTGCCGAGCGCGTTTTAGGGTCAAGGTAATGGCCGGGGTCAGTCCGTCGTTTCCACTCGAGCCACAGCTGTCGCGAATGATCCGTATTGAGATCGTCTTCGATTTTGAAACCCATGTTACGCGCAAAAGTCTGCGCACCTTGGCCTACGAGTAGATGGTGATCTGTAGTCTCAAGGACAGCTTTTGCAACCAACGACGGCGTGCGCACGCCCTCCAGCGCAGCTACGGCGCCCGCCCGTTTCTTCGGCCCATGCATGCAGGAAGCATCGAGCTGTACAACGCCATCGGCGTTAGGCAAACCGCCGTACCCCACGCTGTCGTCTAGCGGATCAAGCTCCACGATGTTGACGCCGGCAATCACCGCGTCAAGCACGTCAGCTCCTTGCGTGATCATCGTGAAAGCCTTCTGCACTGCGGTTACGTCCCCGCCATTCTTGAAGCGGTTTCCGTTGGCGGACGAAACAACGATGGGTTTGACGCCACTCTGGCTGAGAATGGCAGGAAACTGGCCCATCGCTGATTTGCCTGCGGCGACCGTCAGTCCCGCTACGGCGCTGGTGCGCATAAAATCACGTCGTTTGATTTTTTTCATTTAGGTTCCTTAAGTTAAAGTGTTTTGGGCAGCCTGTCACTGATCATCGATCAACCAGTTAGTTAGTCTTGGTAGTTCACGCCAAGACGCAAAGGTGCAAAGACGCAAAGATGGTCACACTATTAGCAATTCACTGTTTTCAAATCCTATGCTTTCTTTGCGTCTTGGCGTGATCCTACTTGTTCCGCTATTACTCAAGCATCCTGGCAAGAAAGCTCCGTACGAAACTGATAAATCTAAGATTCCAGGCTCTCCTTAATCCTCTCAGCTGTCTTCGCGCCAATGCCGTCCACCAACCCCAGCCCGCCACCCGCGACGAACTTCTTCAAATCTTCGCGCGAAGAAACCTTAAACTTTTGATGAAGTGCCGCAGCTGTTTTCGGACCAATGCCAGGAATCTCGAGTAAATCAAGAACTGAGGCCGGTGTTTCCGCGGTGATCCTCTCCCAGGCGTCGAAAGTGCCGCGATCCAAGAGCTCGACGATCTTGCCTGCGATTGCCTTGCCAACGCCAGGAATGGTCTGCAAGCCCGCGACACCTTCGTTCTTCGCAATCTCTAATAAGGGCTTCGGCCACGTTTCGATGGCTTCACCGGCGTTCCGATAGGAGCGGAGCCGAAACGGATCGTCACCGCGGATTTCCATCAATGCGGCCAGGCGGTAGAAATGCTCAGCAATCCTTTGATTGTCCATAGGTTGAGCGGTGCTTGGTAATATTCCGAAATCGCGATTTCGCGGCGTAGTCTACGTTGACAGACCAGCCGAATCAAAGTTATTTGCCGTTTTGATGGAACTCCGGTAATCTCTGTTCTCGAATTCAAGGATCTCTGCCGGCGGACTCCCGTCCGCTTACCTCACATCGACTGGAGAACAATTTAATGACTACCTTCGACGACGATCCCGATCAGGAGACACGCCTCAAAAAGTTGCGGTCTGAACTCGAGAACCTTGGCGGAAGTTTCTCTACAAACTCGGACATACCCGCCGATCTAGAAGAGCAGTTTCTAAGACAAGTGCTCGAATACGAGAAAGGTGAAGCGATCACGCTCCTGGAATCGCTCACTGACGCGGGCTTTCGAGTGACCCCACCCGAGAAGATTGACGATGGTGCGATCACCGCCAAACTTTGGGAAGTGATTCAGCAAATGGCCTTACTAGGAGCCTATTTGCTGAATACAAATCATCTCAGCGATCGCGAATTGTATGAATACCTCTACAACGACGCCCTTCGCGAGGAGGCAATGCTGTTCCCTGAGAATCCAGGGTACGCATACGTTATGGATCTAACCGGCAGCGGCAGTGCTGAGGACATGCAAGTGTTTCTGAGATACTACGCTGACGAGGCTTACCGGAAGCGATGGGCGCGGAATTGGCCCGACGATTCGATGCCGGAACATGAGGATCCTCCGTTTGATCGCGACGGTCGCCTGCCACGGTCGCCGTTAGGCTAGCGCAGCGACGAACCCTGAGGGTCCGGGAAAACGACAACCTCACGGAGGAAGCAGTTCATCGAGAGATTTCAGCAGGGCCTGCCCGCGCAGGCCTGGCTGCTTCTTCCGGGTCTGCCCCAGCGACACGATCTTGCCCTCGGCGTCGATCAACAACGTAGCGGGGAAAGCCTGAATACGATAACGGTTTTCGAGTTCGCGAATACTCTCAAATGTGGCCTGAGGCCAGATTAGGCCATTCTTTTTGAGCCACGGCTTGAGCGGAGAATAGTCGGGGTCATTATTCATCCCGAGAATCTCGAAGCCACGCGCTTGGAATCGTGAGTAGGCAGCTTTTTGATACGGCAATTCACGACGGCATGGGCCGCACCACATTGCCCAAAAATCAACCAGCACAAACTTGCCGCGAAATTCCGAAAGCTTACGTTTCTTGCCGTCAAAATCAGTGAAAGCGAAGTCTGGTAGCTCATTGCCGACGACCAGTTCAACTCGTTTGTAGTCCGATGCAGGATGTTCGCGCATCACTATCTGGTTTTTCTCGAGATCGACTTTCCTGGTTGAAACGAAGCGATTCCCAATACGAAAAACAACTGTTTCCTCCTGTGCTTCTGCGGCCTCAGGCGAAAAGTGATCCAAATCAATTTCATTGTCGCCATCTCCGTCTACTCCCAGCCAACCGTTGTTGAGGCTGATCTTCTTCGCCTGAGCGTTGAATTCATATTCGACGAGAGTTTGCTTTCCCTGAATATCGACTATGCCTTTAGCGAAGGCCCCTTTTGATTGAAGCAGGAGGGTCTCGCCTTCCTTCAATTCGTCCCACTGAATATTCCTAAAGTACTGGACAAAAACCGGAAAGCTTTTGAAAAGGGCATTTTTGAAAGGAAGCTGCAGCGTCGCCTGAAGTTTATAAGGATTGCGATCTTCTTCGAGCTCCAAGGAAAACTTCTCATTGTCAGCCATCAGATTGTCGAGATCGAGATCAGCGAAGAGGAAAGGTTCGCCATCCTCCGGCTCGACAAGAAGGGTCAGTATCGCAGACTTATCGCGAAGCGGATCGTAAAGCCGGCCAGCGGTGACATTGACTCCCGTCTCGAGAGGTGTCGCAAAATTTATCTTGGAAAAATCACGCAACGGCCGGAAAATGATTTGATCGAGATCACCAGTGTTCGGCACCAGCTCGCCGTTAAGACTGCCAAGAAACTCGGCGCCTCCGGCGCGCGAGCGAGTTGTTGGGACAGCAACCTCGGGCGTAAGCAGGGCAAGGGTGATCAGAGAAAGGGCCACGCAACGGGCCCTGTTGTTTTCTGAGCGTGGCAGATTTCCCCTGGGCGTAAAAGGCATCGGACGGCGATTCTATTTTCCTGCTGAACTGACTGTCAAATATTACAAGACCGGTCCCAGTAAAGAGCTTGAAGACTAACTAAGCGACAATCATTGTGCCGGTTCCTTCGTTTGTGAAGATTTCGGAGAGCAGAGCGTTGCGATTTACTCCGCTGATGATGTGCGCGCTATGGACTCCCCGACGCAGCAACTCGGCAATGCTCTGGAGCTTCGGAATCATTCCACCCGTGGCGCTACCGTCGTGGATTAGGGATTCAGCCTCGGCCGCCGTCAGTTTGGAGAGTTTAGTTTCGGGCTCGCCTGGCCGTAAGTATATTCCATCGACATCGGATAGCAAGATCAACTTTTCCGCTTGTAGTTGCACCGCAATCTCGGCGGCGATGGTGTCGGCGTTGATATTGAATACCGTACCTTCAGCGTCCGCTCCGAGAGAGGAGATAACCGGCAGGTAACCCTGATCAAGTAAGACCATCAGCAGACGAGCATTGATTTTGACAACGTCGCCGACGTGCCCAAAATCGACTTGCGCCCGCTCGCCAGTCTCGCGGTTAAGGACTTCCTTAGGGGGCCGGCGCTCAGCATGAACAATATTACCGTCAACGCCTGAGAGTCCGACGGCCTCGATGCCCCTGTGACGCAGGGCGGAAAGAATGTCGGTATTGATTTTTCCTGCAAAGATCATCTTCGCCATTTCGAGCGTCGCGTCGTCGGTTACTCGCCGGCCGTTGATAATGGTCTGCTCCACGCCCATGCGGCGGGCGAGTTCGCTTAACTGCTTTCCGCCGCCGTGCACGACGCAGAGTCGTATCCCGACCTGATGGAGCAGGGCAAGCTCCTCCGCCAGGGACATCAGGTTCTCATGATCTTCCGTCGCTTTTCCCGAGAGTTTAACGACAAAGGTCTGGCCCTTGAAACGCTGGATATAAGGGAGCGCCTCGCGCAAGAGGTCGAGACGTAGTTGATTACCAACTTCAGCAGTTTCGGTCATGTGTGTTTACTTTGAGTTCGTGAATCGTAAATCGTAAATCGTGAATCGACGCACGATCCACGATTCACGATTCACGATTCACGATGGACGATAATACTGCCTTTTGCACATGCAGCCGGTTTTCCGCTTCGTCAATCACCACCGACGCCGGTGAGTCAATTACGACGTCAGTCACGATTACGTTGCGTCTAACCGGTAAACAATGCATGAAGATCCCGCGATTTGTGCGTGCCATTTTCTGCTCGTCTACAATCCACTCTTGACGATATTGCGATCGCTCCGCAAGGTCCATCTCCGGGGCGCCGTAGAACTGTTTCGCCCCCCAGCTCTTCGCGTAAACGACTTCGGCGCCCTCAACAGCCTTCTCAATTTCATTTGTCAGGGTCAGACTGCCGCCCGCCGCCTCCGCCTCGTGCCGTGCAGCTCCCATCAACTCTTCGTCTAACTCGTAACCAGGTGGATGTGCAACAACCAGGTCATGCCCCATCTGCGCGGCTGCAAGCGCGAAACTGTTGGGCACTGCCATCGGCAGCGGCTTTGGATGCCAGGCCCAGGTCAGCAAAACTCTTTTTCGCCCCAGGCCGAGCTTTTCGCGAATCGTCATCATATCGGCGAGAGCCTGGCAGGGGTGGTGCATGGCCGATTCGAGATTGATTACCGGCACGTCAGAATATCTGGAGAAAGCCTGTAAGACCGGGTCGGTCCGCTCTTCCTCCCAATCTTTCATTGCTGCAAAGGTGCGGACCCCAATTGCGACGCAGTAGCGTCCCAGCACACGCACAAACTCCGAGACGTGTTCTGTCTTGTCGCCGTCCATCACAGCCGAGTCGCGGTGCTCGAGTGTCCAGCTTGTTCCCCCTGGCTCAAGGACGACCGGATTCCCTCCGAGTTCAAAAACACTCACTTGCATTGACGCGCGAGTGCGCAAACTGGGGTTGAAAAAGACGAGCGCCACCGAGCAGCCGAGAAGCGGTTTCGTAAGGTCGTGGCCCTGCTTGATTCGCAACGCCGCGTCAATCAAACCTTTCAGCTCTTCGCTGGAGAAGTCGGCTGTAGTTAGGAAGTTACTCATTCGTTTTCAGGTTAAGTCTTCGCCGCTGTGGGCCCGGAAAGCAGCGTTTTCAGGAGGCCGAACAAACTAATAAGAAACCAGAATGCTTCCATCAGAAATGCCGACAAGTTGAAATTGAAGATTAGAGAAACGATTACCAGCAAGGCGCCGAGGGCATTAAGAAACGAGTAACTGGGTGCGGAGCTGGGAAGTTTATTGAGCTGCAACAGTAGATAGGCAACTACAATCAGGACAACTCCCGTGAGTCCGGCCAGGTCAAACCAATTGTAGGTCAATTTATCCCTCCTGCTCTCTACCCAAGCTGTAGAAAAACGAATTGGCCAGATTAACGCGAATGACACAGATCAAAACAAAGGCCTTCTAACAAACCTACTGGTCTGATCCGTGTTATCAGCGTTAATCCGCGGCCCATTTTAGTTTGTTTCACAGCTTCTACCGTTGGCCCAACACTGCTTTGAGTTCGGTCACAAAGAGATCCATCTCGCCAGTTTTCAGACACAGTGGCGGCAAGAGCCTTAACACATTTGGGTCACTCGAGGTGCCTGTAATAATTCGACGCTCAAGTAAGGCTTTGTGGATCGGTGCGGATTTGGTCGTAAACTCCAGGCCGAGAAGAAAGCCGAGGCCTCGCACGCGCGCGACGCCTGAGACTTCTAATAGTTGAGTTCGCAGATAGGCTTCAACCTCTCTGACATTCCGGAGCATCTCGTCATTGTCAATAGCTTCCAACGTGGCAATGACGGCCACCATCGCAATCATGCCGCCGCCGAAAGTCGTCCCAAGGTCGTTCTCCTTAATGGAGGAAGCGATTTCCTCTGAGACCAAACACGCCCCAACCGGTATCCCGCTACCGAGCGCTTTTGCGAGTGTGATGATGTCTGGCACAACACCGGCGCCCGCGTCACTGCCGGCAAAAAACCACTCGCCGGTGCGTCCGATCCCAGTC
>JBOGOU010000266.1:0-26670 GCA_050748205.1 Pyrinomonadaceae bacterium
GTTACGCATAGACCTGGCTCAGTTCCGAGAGTTACAGGCCTTTGCTCAATTTGGGTCAGATCTCGACAAGGCGACTCAGGCGCAACTCGCGCGAGGGCAGCGCTTAGTGGAAATTTTGAAGCAGGCCCAGTATCGACCGATGGACATTGAGAGCCAGGTTCTGGTTATCTGGGCAGCGAGCAACGGCTTTACAGATGACATTGCCGTCGAGGATGTCCGTAACTTTGAAGCGGAACTTCTCAAGTTCGTTGAGAATTCCCACCCGGGGCTCTTGCAAAGCCTTCGCGAGAAGAAGAGTTTGACTGACGAGATCAAATCGGATCTCCAGCAGGCTCTAAAAGACTTTAAGGACCTTTGGCGGGAAAGATCCGGCGATTCTGCAAAGCTTGCGCCTTCTCAGGTTACGGCCCAATCTCCGGATTTTGAGCCTGCTCCAGCCGGCGCGTAGGTGCAGACAGCAGGCGTTACCTTATGCCTAATCTCTTAGACATTCGTCGACGTATTAAGTCGGTGAAGAATACCCAGCAGATCACCAAGGCCATGAAGATGGTCTCGGCCGCTAAGCTTAAGCGCGCCCAGGATCGCGTCATTACTGCTCGTCCGTTTGCCAACATGATGATGGAAGTTCTTAGTGCGCTCGCCAGCCGGACGGACGAGAATTTTCACCACCCACTCCTCGATGCCCGAGGTGACGACCGGTACCTTGTGGTGCTAATCACTGCCGACAAGGGATTGTGCGGCGCCTTCAATACAAATCTAATAAAAGCGGCGCAAGCTTTCATTGGCGAGCACGCAGGGAAGAAAATCGAGGTTCTGGCGGTCGGCCGCAAAGGAAGAGACTTCTTCCGCCGTAGAGACTCAATGCTCACGGGTGAATACATTGGCCTTACCGGCAAAGGGCGTGTTGATTTTTCGGAGGCCATGGAAGTCGCACGCGACGTAATCAAGCGTTTCACAGAAGGCAAGGAGATCGACAAGGCGTTCATTATTTACAACGAATTCAGGTCGGTGCTTCAGCAGCGCGTCGTCGTTGAGCAACTCTTGCCAGTGACCCGGGCGTCAGGCAAATTGGAGAACTCAGCAGCAGCACCCGCCCAGCCCATCACAATGGTTGATTACGTTTACGAGCAACCGCCCGCGGAGATTTTTAGCCGTTTGCTTCCTCGTCTGATCGAGACGCAAGTCTTTCGTGCCCTGCTCGAATCTGTTGCCTCTGAGCAAGGCGCGCGCATGACGGCGATGGATTCCGCCTCAAAGAACGCCAGCGAACTAATAGAGTCGCTCACGCTCAACATGAATCGGGTACGACAGGCCGCGATCACCAATGAGATCATAGAAGTCGTTTCGGGCGCCGCAGCGCTGTAGTTCGCGAAGCGGGTACATCCGAGCGGAAATGGGAAGCAGCTCTGGCGGCTTCCCATTATTACTAAGCAGCTGATCTGAGAAGCGCTAAAACCTCGGAAATGAACACCCGATTAACGCGAGAACGCATCTGGCGTTACACTCCGCTCATTCTCTGGATGGTCTTCATTTCTTTCGCCTCAACCGGAGAGTTTTCGGCGGTTAATACTTCGAGGATCGTTAGACCACTCCTCCTGTGGATGTTCCCGGACATCAGCGAGGAGCGAATCAGGCTAGTACATTTATTGATACGAAAAGGCGCCCACTTGACCGAGTACGCGATACTGGGTTGGCTTACGGCGCGAGCTTTCATAGCCTCCGCACACGAATGGCTGAGACGTCGCTGGTTCCTTGCCAGCCTGCTTCTGGTCGTGCTCCACGCACTGCTGGATGAATTCCATCAGAGTTTTGTGCCTTCCCGCAGCGGGTCTTTTTATGACAGTCTCATCGATATTGCCGGTGGTTTGATTGCTTTAGGGGCCTTCACATATTTTCACCGCGGTTCGAATGAGAGGGATCAACAGTCGGTTCACAGTTGAAACATTCGGCGAGATGCTGATGGCGCCTTTCGGTAGTGTTCTAAGAAGTTCTGATCAATGTTGCGCGACCTTGGGCGTACGAGCGTTAAAAACGGGAGCTGTAGCGATCACTCATCAGAGCCACCGCTCGACCACGGATCCATTGGCTGCCGCAAATGGTTCCGTGGTTGAGCGGTGCTGGTTATGTTGAGTGGTAGCATCCGGTCGCTACCGCTCCCGGTTCCGTACTTAAGGGTACCAACCTACCGCAAATGGTTACAGTGTTTGAGGGTGCTGGTTATAATGAGTGGTAGCATCCGGTCGCTACCGCTCGCGGTTCCGTAGTTAAGGGGTACCAACCAACTGAAATCTTTCGACCCTTTGCAAATGAGGACACGCCCGCTTTTCTCGTCGCTGGCTTTATGCAATATTGTCCATGTGGCGCAGCCGCTTGAATCAATGGGCGAGGCAATATATAAAGGGTCGCTGAACCTGCCCGCAAAGGAGAAACACACCGATGGGAATACTCGACACCATTCGCTCACAGTTTATCGAGGTAATCGAATGGCTGGACGATTCGGGTAATACGTTAGTTTACCGGTTTCCGGTCCAGGGCCAGGAGATTAAGAACGGAGCTCAACTCACGGTGCGCGAATCGCAAACCGCGGTCTTCGTTCATCAAGGTCAGATTGCCGATGTCTTTACTCCCGGTCTTTTCACGATCGACGGCGGTAACACGCCTATCCTGACCAAACTCGGCGCCTGGAAATATGGTTTCAACTCCCCGTTCAAGGCAGAGGTCTATTTCGTAAACACCAAACAGTTCACCGACCTCAAATGGGGAACGCCCAATCCGGTAATGATGCGAGACTCTGACTTCGGCATGGTTCGGTTGAGAGCTTTTGGCATCTACTCAATCCGCGTTAAAGATCCGGGCGCTTTCATTAAGGAGATCGCCGGCACCAATGCACACTTCGTGACCGAAGATATTGAGGGGCAACTAAAGCGCACACTTGTCAGTGGATTTAGCGATGCTCTTGGCGAATCCAAGATTGCCGCGCTCGACCTGGCCTCCAACTATGACGAGTTAGGCAAGTTCATGCGCGCCAAGTTGACCGCTGAGTTCAGTTCTTACGGCCTTGAGTTAACGAAGTTTGTCATCGAGAACATATCGCTCCCGGCGGAAGTGGAAGCGGCGATGGACAAACGTACCTCGATGGGAGTTATCGGCGATGTTGGACGCTATGCGCAGTTTCAGGCGGCTGACGCCATGCGCGACGCAGCACAGAATCCCTCCGGGGGCGCTAGCACAGGGGCCGGGCTGGGCGCGGGTTTTGCCATTGGGAACGCCATGGCTGGAGCAATGACCAGCGCCATGAACCCGCAGAATCGCGGTGACGAAGCAACGAAGATCACCTGTCCGAAATGCGGTGCGTCGAATTCTACGGCCGTAAAATTCTGTAATGAGTGCGGCACAAAACTCGAAACTGCTTCACAGGCCGAAGTATGTGTAAAGTGTGGCGCAAAACTTCAGACCGGCGCAAGATTCTGTTCTGAATGCGGAGCTAAACAGGAAAAACAGAAATGCTCTAAATGTCAGGCCGAGCTGGCTCCTGGTACTAAGTTCTGCAATGAGTGTGGCACGAAAGTGGAAGCCGGTTGAACCGAGCCTGGAGGATCGAATCGAAACAACTGAGAACCGTTTATTGGGGCTGGGCGTCGATAGAGCGTTCGGCCCTCTTATTTTTGGTCGCAGTCCTATCCGCCGGCACAGCTCAAGGCCCTGATGGGAGCTCGATGGTTCTGAGAAATCCATGCAAAATTGGGCTGTAACCTGACCAACGGGCCTGGCAGGTTTTGCAGTTTGATCGTACGCAGTATTATGCTGTGACGACTCCCATCAAAACATAATTCCCGGCCGTTTTGGAGAACGAATCCGAGATGTTGAGCCGATTTCAGCGATTCAGACGCGTGGTGATCACAGGGATTGGGTGCGTAACGCCTATTGGGATCGGCCGAAAGGCATTCTGGGGTGCGTTGCTTCGCGGTGAAAGTGGCAGCCGCAGAATTGAATCATTCGACGTTTCAGAGTCTCCCGTTAAGATTGCGGCCTACGTTCGAGGCTTTGACTGGGAAGCGCAACTCAACCCCAAGGATCGAAAACATGTGCCGCGGACCGTTCCCCTGGCGCTCGCGGCCGCTCGGGAGGCGCTCGAAGACGCGCAGCTTGTTCCGAGTGAAATGACGCTCGAGCAACGGCGAAGGATAGGAGTGGTGCTGGGCACTGGCGGCGGCGGACTAGCCTTCACCGAGCAACAGTATGAATACTGGTACGTTGGCGGCAGAACCAAGGCAAGCGTCTATACCATCCCATCCTCGACGCACGGCGGGCTTTCAAGCGAACTCTCAATGGCCTTTGGCCTGCGGGGCTTATCCCACATAGTTTCAACCGGCTGTACAAGTTCGACTGACGCGATCTTGTATGCGGCGGAACATATCGCGCTGGGCCGGCAAGACGTGATGATCTCGGGCGGGGTGGATGCACCCATTGCCCCAGGCATTCTTGCCGGATTCAACCTCATGACAGTCTTGACGAGTGATTGGAACGATCAGCCCCATCGAGCCTCTCGTCCGTTTTCCAGGAACCGATCCGGCATGGTATTGGGCGAAGGCGCATGGATCTATGTGCTTGAAGAACTTGAGCAGGCGAGGAATCGCAGCGCGGAAATCTATGCCGAAATCACCGGCTATGGTGCTACATGCGACGCCTATCATCGCGTGCGATTGGAAGAAAGCGGAGACGAGCCTGCGCGTGCAATGCGACTGGCTCTGGAAGACGCGGGCCGCGAGCCGAAGGATGTAGATTATGTGAATCTTCACGGCACTTCCACCTTGCTGAATGATCGGATAGAAACCAGTGCGCTCAAGCTAGCTTTGGACGGTCATGCTGCGCACATTCCGATGTCAGCGACGAAGTCGCAGGTTGGACATCCGCAGGGCGCGAGCGGCGCTGCTGGTTTGGGCGCAGCATTGTGCGCCATGCACGAGAGTGTTATTCCCCCTACAATAAACCTGGACGAGCCCGATCCCGATTGTGATCTCGATTACGTACCCAATTACGCACGGGAAGCAGACGTGCGGGTCGCGCTTTGCAATTGCATTGGCTTTGGTTCGAAGAACAGCGCGCTGGTGATTGAGAAAATTTGAGTCTTAAAGGGGTCAGAGAGATTTGAAATTTGAGGGTCATCTGAGATTTGAGATTTGAGATCTGAGATTTGAGATTTGAGATTCGAGATTTGAGAATTTCTGAAGATCTGAGATTCTGTTTATGTTTGAACGTTTTCGTAATCGCAGCAACGACCTGGAGCATATCGACATCGGCGATTACACTCCTGAGGAGTATGAAGGCTGCATTATCGAGCTCCAGCGCGTCAATAAATGGATGGGCGACGCGCGCGCATTGCGACTCTCGCTCTTGGCGTCAGTAGAGTTAACCGATCTCCGTAGTTTTTCAGTGCTCGATGTAGGCTCGGGCTCAGGCGAGCTATTGCGGGTTGTGGCGGATTGGGGCAGACAAAACCTGCGCAAAGGAAACTGTGTGGGGTTGGAGCTAAATGCCCGATCTGCCCGAGCAATTCTCGAGCATTCCAGCAACTTTGCAGAAATCAGTGCGGTGCGCGGCGATGCCATTTGCCTTCCTTTTGCAGACAACACCTTTGATTACGTGATCTGCTCGCTTTTTACGCATCACCTACACGACCGACAGGTCGTTTCGGCGCTAAGAGAAATCAACCGCGTTGCGCGGCGGCAGATCTTCGTGATCGACCTTCATCGACACCCGGTTGCATATTACTTCTACACAACCGTAGGGCGACTTTTCCTGCACACTCGCTTGCTTCGCGAGGATGGCGCGCTGTCGATCCTCCGCAGTTTCAAACGTCACGAGCTGGTCAACCTGGGCCGGATGGCCGAACTCGAAGATATCCAGGTCGTGCGCAGGTTTCCTTATCGGCTTGTACTGAGTGCTCGAAAGAGCGAGCCCGGGGCCGGCTCAGGGTCGCACGCTGCGGGAGAGCGCCCGTTTCAAAATGACAGAATGCGTTTAGCCTCATGATTGATCTATCAGACCCTTATGATGTCGCGATAGCCGGTGGTGGGCCGGCCGGCTCCAGCGCCGCAATCCACCTCGCGACATCTGGCGCCCGGGTGTTCCTGGTCGAACAAAAGAAATTTCCCAGGGCAAAGCTTTGCGGTGAGTTCATTTCTCCTGAGTGCCTGCAACACTTCAAGATTCTCGGTGTTGACGATGCGATGATCGCCGCAGGTGGCGTGAGTCTAACCCAAACAACGTTTTATTCCCGTAAGGGACGCAGCATCAGCGTGCCAAGCCAGTGGTTCGGAGGCAGTGGCCGTGCTTTGGGTCTGAGCCGGTCAGAAATGGACCAGAAGCTTCTGGAGCGAGCACGAAGTGTCGGGGTTACAGTTCTCGAAAACAGCCACGCCTCCGACTTGTTAAGCGACCGCGATTCCATTCGTGGGATTCGGCTGAAATCGGAGACTGAGACAAACGATATCTATGCGCGCTTAACCATTGACGGCACCGGCCGGACGCGGGCGCTGGCACGCAAACTCTACAACGGGCGCAAGGCGCGCGAGAGCCAGAGACGGCCCCGCTTGATTGCCTTCAAAGCTCACTTCAAAGACACGCGAGGTGTTGGCGAAGCCTGTGAAATCTATTCATACCGCGGTGGTTATGGTGGCTTGAGCAGCATCGAGAATGGCCTGAGCAATTTTTGCTTTATAGCTTCTGCCAGGGACGTGCGCCGCTGTGGTTCTGACCCTGAAACCGTTATACGCAATATCGTCTTCAAAAACCCACGCGCTGCCTATACCCTTTCTCAGGCGCAGCGCTGTAGCGAGTGGCTCAGCGTTTCGTTAGAGAGCTTTGGCAGGCATGAGCTTGTGCCCGCTGAAGGCTTGATCACAATTGGCGATGCGGCAGCCTTTATTGATCCGTTTACCGGTAGCGGCATGCTAATGGCGCTCGAGAGCGGAGCGGTAGCGGCTCAGACGATTATCAATCATCTCGCAGAGCTGAGGCGCAGTGCGTCATTCGCAGCGCTTGCGCGCGAGTATGGGATTAAGTACCGGACGAGATTTGACTCACGTTTGCGCATTTCGGCTTTTCTGCGGCGGGCCGCGTTCGTGCCGCAGCTAGCTGAGGCAGCAATTCTGTTCTTTAGTGTCAGTACTCGATTACGGCGCAACGTCGCGCGAGCAACCAGACCTTCCTCGGAGCATGTTGCGCGCGATCCATTAGCCGTCAAGAGGCTTCAGTAATTGGAGTCGAGGCTTGCTCTGATCCTTTGCAGGCATGCGATAAATCTTGCAACAGTCGCACTTTTGGGGTAAAAGGACTGAGCGTTTGTTGTTTGGAGTGCTCCCGGCGTCTTTCAAGGAGGCGCGGCTATGTACGGCGGCCTAATCACTCCCCGAACACGCCGTAAACCAAATTAGAATTTTGTACTTATACACACACAGATAGAGAGCACTGACTCGTTAACTCACCCGGGGGTATTGCATACCGGAAACCTACGCGAGTCGTCTGAGTTCTAATTTAGCTAAGGAGAAAAGACTATGTTGCCGTCCCCTACGCAATGGCTCAAGACCTCGATTCGGATTACTTTCCTGTTCGCTATTGCCACTTTCTGCACGAGCGTCGCTTTGGGCCAGGCACAGTCCAATGCCGCCGACCTGCAAGGTGTCGTTAAAGATGGCACGGGCGCTGTTGTCGCAAATGCGACTGTGACCGCTCGCAACCCCGCTACAAACGTATCGCGGACGGTAAACTCTAACGACGACGGCTTGTACCAGATTGTGAACCTGCCTCCAGGCGATTATGAAGTGACTGTTGAGGCGCCCAACTTCAAGAAGTCAGTTCTTTCCGGTATTGCGCTGACGGTGGGCCAGCGCGCCGACGTCGATGTCACATTAGAGCCCGGACAGATTAGTGAGATCGTAACGGTCTCCGACGCCACCGCGCAAATTGTTGAGACGTCCAAAACGGCGATAGCCACGACAGTCAACCAGCAGCGCATCGACAACTTGCCGATTAACGAAAGAAACTATTTGTCGTTTGCACTCACAACCTCCACCGTCGGACGTGATAACGGCAGACCCATCGGACCAGCTCCGACGACGGGCCTTAATTTTGGCGGCCAGCGCGGTCGTTCAAATCTTGTTCAAGTGGACGGCGCCGACAACACAGACAATTCTGTAAATGCCTCACGCTCGACTGTGAGCCAGGAGGCAGTAAAGGAGTTTCAGGTCGTATCGAATTCCTATGCTCCCGAGTTTGGACGTTCAGCGGGCGGCGTCGTGAACGTGGTTACGAAGAGCGGTACAAACGAGGTGCGCGGAAATGTGTTTGGGTTCCTGCGGGATCGCAGCTTCCAGGCTCGTAATCCGTTTGCGCCAATCGCGGATCCACCTTTCAGACGTAAGCAATATGGTTTTACGATAGGCGGTCCATTTGATAAGGATAGGACCTTCTTTTTCTTCGCCTTTGAGCAGCGGCGCAGGGATGAGTCGGGCTTCTTCACCAGTGATGTCGCGCGAGGACTGGGCGCCTCTGCAACTATTCCCGTGATCCCTGGCGTCAATCCTGTCGCCCGAACCTTTTCAAACATAACGCCGGCTCAGGCGACATTCATCAACACGCTGGTTGGCTCAGGTGTAGGGGCCAACATCTGCCTTGCGAGGGCGTACGCGTTCCTGGCTTCCAGCGGCGGCTCTACAGCACTGACGGGGATCAACCCTTTTACCAGTCCGAATGACGGCAGTGTTTGCCCAGCGATTACCCCTATTGGGCCGGGAGCGATTGGCCCACGATTCTTTTTAACGGGCGCTCCTGTACCTTCGAATACAACAAATGCGGCGGGCCAGTTCATCGCCTTTCGACCTTTGCGCAATCTTCAGACTGTGTTTCCAGTGACAGACCGCACAACGTTCACGTCACTGCGCCTGGATCACCTGATCACGCAGAGCCATCAGTTGGCATTTCGGCTGGGATACAATCCCAGCGAGATCACCGGGATCCAGGTCGAATCCCAGAATCAGTCACTGGGTCAGAACGACTTCTCTCGCACCGGTATTCAACACTTAAAGGACTATTCCGCGGTTACGACCCTTACCTCAACCCTCTCCGGGAGTGCCGTTAACGAAGCTCGTTTCAATTTCGGGGAACGGCGCGCCATCTTCAAGTCGGAAAACGGTGACGCCGTCGCCCACAACATTGCCGGTACGGCTTTCATCGGCCGCGAACTTTTCTCGCCGGTGATTCGCACCGAAACTCGCTATGAGTTTACCGACAACATCAATCTGGTAGTTGGAAATCACAACATGAAATTCGGCGGTGACGCCGCGTTTATCCGAATACCGGAAGCCACCTTTGAATTGAACTTCGCAGGGTTGTTTAATTTCGGTGGCCTTTCAGCCGGGACGTTGAATTCCGCTTTCGCGACGGTTGGCGCTCCAGACTTTACACCCGTGCAACAGTACGGACTGGGGTTCCCCACGAACTTCATTCAGGGTTTTGGCGATCCTGTTAGTCGAATTAAGAATCGACCCCTCGCGGTTTTTGCGCAGGACTCGTGGAAGATCAGGCACAATCTGACGCTAAATTATGGCGTGCGGTATGATGTTGAACTCACTCAGCAGATTCCCACTCTGCCTTTTCGTGATCCTTTGTCAGGCATAAATCTTTCAGCTGCTGACACCCTGGCGGCGCAGGATGCATTGAACGTACAGCAGGGTTTCCCGCGCGATAAGAACAACTGGGCCCCGCGTCTCGCGGTCGCCTGGGATGTGAAGGGTAATGCCAAGACGGTTGTGAGAGCGGCCTTCGGCATGTTCTACGATCACCCATTGCTGGCGATCGGATTCAACTCCGACATCGCTGATGCAGTCCAGCAGCAGCAGGGCATCCTGACACCGGGCAATCCCGCGCCCAATCAGCTCTTGAATGCTGTTCAAGTTTTCCAGGGAACGGTTTGCACTGGCACCGCGACGGGCGCAGCCAATCCCGTTTGTTTGGCCGCCGGCCTTCCCGCGAGCTTCGTCACGCCCGGTGTAGCGGCCGGTGCTCAATATCAGTTTGGCCGCCAGCGATTTAACGATCAAACCTTCCCCGGCTTTGGTCCCGTTCTGCCATTTACGCTGCATGTCGACAAAGGCTTTGAATATGCCTACGCCAACCAGGGCAACCTTACGGTTGAGCAGGAAATAACAAAGAACATGACGCTCTCGGCAAGTTATCTCTTCGTGGGAGCTCATCACTTACCGCACCCGCTCGATATAAATGCGCCGCGTACGGATTTGCAGATCGCCAATTTCGCGCGCTACGCCAATCGAAACCCAACCAGTACAACCGAAGTGTTTCTGGTAAGCGGTACTTGCCCCGGTCCCACATGTTTCTTCCCGACCACGCTCGCGCCGGGTACCCCTTTCGCGAACCCCTTACTGACTGGTGATACCCTCGTCGTGATTGTTCCGGGGATGATCGTGTTATCCCCAACTCGCGGACGAATCATTTCACCGGCAATCGCCAACTTCTTCCGCCCGAATGCACCGAACTACTTCCTTGCACAGGCGGCCAGTGGGGGCTTGGTCACGCCTGCAGTGCTCAATTCACAGCTTGGCGGCACACTCCGCACGCCAGGAGTGATTTCACCTTTTGGGTCGGTGAATGCTCAAACCTCGGACGGTAATTCCGTTTACCACGCTCTGAGTTCGGAGTTGAAGAGGCGCTTTTCGAACAACTTCCAGTTTCTCGCCTCCTATACATGGTCACACTCGATTGACGATTCATCCGATCTGCAGACACTTCTTCTGCCGCAGGACAATCGCAATTTCCGGGCAGAGCGCGCCGATTCTCTCTTTGACCAGCGACATCGATTTGTGTTCAGCGCCGTACTCACTTCGCCGCCGAGTTGGCGCTCTGGGGACGGTCTGCATCGTTTCCTGGCTGACTTTGTAGTAGCGCCCATTTTCGAGGTCTCGTCTGGCCGCCCGTTCAACGTCCTCAGTAATCAGGACACGAACAACGACCAGTCCAATCAAACAGATCGACCGTCAGTGTTGACAGACGGAACTCTATGCGTTCCTGGAACGACTGGTTGCGCGCCATTAATCACCAACGGCGTTTTTACATCGGGGAGCCTGGGACGTAACGCCGGACTCACTCATAGGTTCATCTCGTTTGACATGCGCCTGGCTCGCTCTATCAGGTTTGGAGAGCGGGTGCGGCTTGAACTTATCGCCGACGGCTTTAACCTTTTCAATCGTTTCAACGAGGGTTCGGTATCGCCGTTTATCGACGACGTTAAAGCGTTCGGGCAGCGGGCCAGCAACGGCCGCTATTACAGCCGCCCGACCGCCTCGTTTGACCCAAGACAGTTTCAATTTGGATTGAAACTGAATTTCTAAAACGCAGCGCTACAGACAGTTTTCTAGACCTGTATGCAGAAGGACGACCGGCCTTAAAAGGCGGTCGTTTTTCTTTGTAGCCCGGGTGTTTTGGTCAGTACCGTAACGCGGTAGCGTCGGGTCGTTCTCGGTCAGTAAGTATTCTGGTGGAATTAGTTTAGGCGGTACGGCCACTTGCGGCTCATCAACCCGACGCTACCGCATTACGGTTGACCTCGTTGGCCACCGCAGTTGGCGTTTTCATAGACTTTCTGCCATGCGCGGGCATCCATTTTTGGGTGAGACGTGCCATTGTCCGAGACCACGACTTGCGCTACATTGGAGGCTGTTGGTGGCAGGCGAACTAATAGCGCGCCTGCGGCATCCGAAGCATGTTGTTTACCATCTGGCGCGTTTGCCCCAAAAACCCCTCTCCCGGGAAGAAACCTTATGATCAACCGAAGTTTCCAACAGGTAGTCGCGATTGCCGCGTTGATTCTGGGATTGGCAGGGCTGACGGTTGCGCAATCAAGCCGGCCACGACGCGTTAAACCGGCCGCGAAACCGGCCGAGGAGCCGTTGCTCCGTCCTGAACCGAAGCCCAGCCCGACAGCCAGAAACAATCCCAACGCTCCCCTCATAACCGTTCAACCGGTTAAGCCTGTAGTTAACGCTACCGCGACGGGCGACACATCAAATGCCTTCCAGTTGCTGCAGCAAAAACAGTTTGCCGCAGCCGCGAAAGCAGCTAAGGATGTCGCCGCGAATTATCCCAATGATTCCGAAGCGTGGAAGATTGCCGGGTTTGCCGAACTGAATCTAAAGCAGTACACCGAAGCAGCAAGCGATCTGGAGAAGGCGCTCTCATTGCAGCGCGCTGCGAAGCAGGAAGATCCTAATACCGTCGACGCCCTCGCTCAGTCTTACGTTCTTTCAGAGAAGTTTGAGCAGGCCCTTCCGCTGCTTGTTACAGCCACGACACGAAGCGGCGTTCAGCCTGATGCAGCAATGCTTTATTATCGTGGACTTGCTGAGTATAAGACCGGCAAGGCAGCTGATGCGGAACGAACATTCAACTCCGTAGTAAAGCTCAACCCGAAAGATTCCTTATCGCTTTTCTATCTGGGCCAACTGGCACTGGCGAAGAATGATCTGGATGCGGCAATAGCCGCTCTTAATCGCGCCACCCTAAATGACCCAAGACTTGGCTCCGCCTGGACACTGCTCACTTCAGTCTACCTGCGCCGCGCTGCGTCGAGCACAGACCAGGCAAAAGCCGATGCGGACTATCTAAACGCGGTTCGTGCTGGTGAGGGATTAATAAAGATCCGGACCGATGCAGAAGCCGTTACTCTCTTTGGTCAGGCATTGATTGGCTCTGGGCAATATGCTCGCGCGGCAGCTGCGCTGGAACGAGCCGTTCTCGGTAGTGATGCGAAGGGCGTAACATTCTATCTGCTCGGAGTGGCGCATTCACGCGCCAAAAACTTCCCCAAGGCGATTGCCGCGCTCGAGTCTGCAGCGTCCAAGACACCCGGCGACGTGAATGTCTATCGCGAGCTGGGATACGCTTACGAAGTATCAAAGCAATATGCCAAGGCACTGGCTGCTTATCAGAAGGGCGCGAATCTGGCGCCGGCTGATACTGATTTTAAGGAATCGATTGAGCGCGTCCGGCCATTCGCCAAGTAGATTCCAGGTGGACAGTATCTAGTCCACATGCAGCACACGTCCATGACCGAAGGGTCCGGTGACGGACGTCACAACAGGAGAAAACACGATGAAAGTTATGGCAGGCTTGTTTCTAGCCGCAGCGCTAGCGATAACGGTCTTGGGTCAGCGACCACGAACTCTCGACACGAGCAGCACTCCCTCTTCACCGAAAACATCTGTCGCACAAGCCCCGCAATCCGTGAAGGCCAAGTACGAGGGTGGCGTATTTGGTTACAACAAAGCGATGGACGGGACCTTAAACTTCGACGATACCAATACTCGTTTGATCTTCCGAAACAAACAGCAGAAGGAAGTTTTCTTCATACCTTATGAGGCAGTAACCTCCGCCTTTGCTGACACGCAAAAGCGACAACCGGCTGCGGCTACCGTAGTTAGTCACGTCCCGCTTATCTATGCTCTGCCCGCACACTTCATAAAGACAAAGGTGCGCTACCTGACAGTCCATTACAGCGATCCCGACACCAAGGTTGCGGGCATCACCAGCTTCAAATTGGAAAACAAGGAAGTCCTCGCCTCAGTCCTGAGAACCTTAGTGGAGAAAACAGGAATGACCGCGCGCGGAGAGGTTTACGTCAAGAAAAAGGATGCAGATCCAAACAAGCTGAATCCGTAAAAAACACGTCCTCTTTCAAAAGGCCGTAGAAGCGCGCGTCGAGCAGCTCGCCATCTTTGCGAATGTGTTTTCGCAGGCGCCCTTCCAGCTTGAAGCCGTTTTTCTCCAGCACACGGGCTGAGCCCGCATTGAACTCCAAAACGTGCGCGGTCAACCGCAGCAGCCGCAGCTCGTCAAACGCATATCTCACGTAATCTCTCACGGCAGCTGTCATGATTCCCTGGCCCCAATAAGGTTGGGCCAGCCAGTAGCCGATCTCCCCCATGTGGGTAGCTCCCAGCTCGAGGTTATCAGCGCTTACTACTCCGATCAACACAGATCTGTCATAGACTGATGACGTGGCACGCGCATCTGGCGCGTGATCCCACGTGCGAGACGCCCGTGCCACTTTCAATCTCAGTTTGGCTTAGTGGGTGGCGGGCTCAAACTGACAATCTTTACTTCGGCCACATCGAAGAAAAAGTGCTCCGGGGGAACAGCTACCGGAGAGTCAGATCTCGAAGATGGTTGCTCGGGAAAATATTGAAGCGTGCCAGTCACTTTCACAGTATGACCCGCGTATCGACCGAGCCCGTTCATGATCTTAGTGTCGGAGTCTTTAACCGTGTAGACATAAACGCCCCAATCCTTGAAGGCAACCAGCCAACCCAGCTTGGCGGACTGAAGTACTCCGGTGACAGTGATTTTTTTGCCTACTTGCGAAGCAAGGTCGCGTTTGAAGCTCGCGAAGCTGGAAGGGCTGCCGGGAAGAACTCTGAAGACAATCGGTGGGCTCTCGAATTCTTCTCCTTTCCAGGAAACTTTGTAGATGCCTGAGGCTCGGAAGTACTTCTCCAGGCCATAACTAAACTGTAAAAAGCCTCCCGGCGGTATCGCACTCCAATCGACGCCTCTGGGTCCATTGGCAAAGATCAAACTCGAGTCTTCGAGCTCCTTTCCATTTATGAATATTTTTGAAGACTCAATCCGCGGATTGATTGTTTGCGCCCCGTCGTTTACCAGCGTGAAGTCAAGCTGAAGATTTTTGGTTGAGCCTTCCTTAAACACTGAACTACTGACGCTTATGGCTGCCCACAGCTTAGGACTTTCTTGGGTGGCATTTGCAAAATTGAGCAAGAGTAATAGGCCGGTAAGTGTAGCGGCCACGAGGATTGAAACTCTGCGCATCATCCTTCCTCCCAAACTTAGCCAGATTCACCATTCGGCCGGAGGCTTGCCAAACCAAATCCAGGCAATGAAGTCGGTCAAGGGTGGTTCGGTTCCAAGCTCACGAAGCCGCGTATTGATCTGGCCCCTGTGATACGTGCTATGGGCCGCGACCTGGAGAACGGTCTCGCCAAGACTCGGCACTGCCGGTTCATGTCCGAGACTCTTTGTAAGGAAGCCGGCCCAGGGTACCTGCATGGGCTGGTCGAGAGCCGGCTCTGTCAGTTTATTCACGTACTCAGAAGCGAGAACATGATTCTCTCGTGCCCATTGAGCAAGCTCGGGAAGGTTAAAGTCTTCGCCGGCATTTCGCGTGTGCGGCACTCCACGCCAAACATTGAGGAACGCGCGCTGGACCATGTGGGAATGATGGAGTCGTCCCTTAAGGACTTCGTCCCCGGACGCCGAGGGAGAAGCAAATACTGCTTGCCAGACTATGGCATCGGCCCATTCCATGTGCCGAAAGAGGTCGCGCAAAGTTTCGACTGTGTTCATGGTTACCTCAAAAAAGCCGCGAAGCGATCACACTAACTTTCTTGGTGTTAATATCACGGGCAAGACTTGCTCGCCGCGCCGCACAGTTAACTTATAGGAGACGGGGCGTTCAAACATTTCATTCAATTTCGTGAGAGTTAGGTGCGCTGTCGGCCTCCCATCAACTTCGGTGATGACGTCGTTCTTTTGCAGACCTGCTTCGGAAGCCGGAGAATTCTCGAGCACCGCGATGATGCGGAACGTTTTGTAATCCGGGCCATCGGCCTGCAGCGTAAACCCGCCAAACGCACGATCAAAACCGTCAGAGAATGTTGCGTTCGGTTCGAAGATGACACGCTCGCCTGAATAGTCGAGCAGTATTCTAAACCTGCTTGTTATTTGTGCGCCTATGTTGCCAAGCAGAGAGGGACTGGCAAAAGCTCCCGCCTTATCTTCAGAAAAAAACGTAATCAGATTTTTGATTCTAAACTTGCCGATCTTCAACTCGGAAACGCGGCCGAACCTCCCGCTTGTTTCACCTCCTGCCCCCGCCCCACTAAGCGCTTTAATAGTCTTTACATTCGGATTAAGAAGCTGACGTTCCGCGACGAATGGGCTGTAGAGCGCCAGAGCCAGGCCTGATCCGATATCAAGCACGAATTTACCGGTAATCGGAGGGCTTCCCATTGGGGTCACCTCCGCCTCAACTATCGGGTGGCCGTGTGAGTTCAATTTAATAGGAATGCTCTCTCCTGGTCCGGAGTAAGTGAACGTACGTTTGTCGTGAAGCTTGATCACCCGCGCTTGATAATCCACTTCCACGATAAACTCCTTAATAAAGTCGCTGCCGATTATGCCGTCAAAATCCTGCCCCAATCGTCCGGCGAGATTATTGATTGGTAAAGCGAGCGCCATAGGCTGCGAGAATCCGTCAAACCCGGGAATGGTAAACGACGCATCTCGAACGAAAGCCCCCGTAGAGAGCTGTGAGCCTGCGCCACCCATTCTCACTTGCCCGTGAAGATCCAGTTTCAGCTCTCTGGCGCGCTCGAGATCGATAATCGCAAACTTGTCTCCCGTATCCAGCACGAATGAGAGCGTCCGCGAGTTGTTGACTTTGACTTTTAATACGATGTGCTTGTTGGCCAACTCGAACGGGATTGTTACAGAGGAGACAGACGTTGCCTGCCTCGCAGGTAGCTGGATCGTTCGCGACGCAGCAGCGTTGAGCAGCAGGGCGCCAATGACTAAAGACAGTAGAGCTCGGTTTCTCATCCCGTACATTCTCTTACCCTTCAAACCCATACGCGCCGGCGGACCGCGGGGTTTCAGCGACGCCCCCCGGCTGAAGAAGCTTTGAAAAATTCGCAGCCTCTGAAGCCGGGTGTGATGAAAAAAAGCTTCCTAAAGTATGGGACACCACTCAACTGATCGTCTTCAATGTTTGACTCGATAAGAGACGAACACGCCGCCGTTCTTGACGGGCCTGCACTCAATCAACTCCAGGTCAATCTGGTGTTTCATTTCGTGGAAAAGAGGGATACCCGATCCCAGCAAGACCGGATGGATGTTGAAACCAATTTCATCAATCAACTTTGCCTCGAATAACGTTTTTGCAAAATGACCGCCACCCATCAAGCAAATGTCTTTTCCTTTCCGGGCCTTCAACTCGCGAACGAAGGCGACGGCATCGTCAGAGATTACTTCGACTGTTTGGTCTTCACTTGGAGCCAGCGTGCGCGAGAAAACATAGGACTTTATTCGGCCATAAGGATTCTTTCGCCCTTTGCTAGTTCGTAACGCGACTTCATAAGTCCTCCGGCCCATTAAAATCGTATCGATGGTTTTCCAATAATCCGTCATCACAGAAGCTGCCTCGTCGCTCCACATGAGCCAGTCAACCGCGTCGTCTTTGCGAGCGAAGTAGTTGTCCAGGCTGTTTGCACCGCCAAAAGTGATCTTACGCATTTTCTTACCCCTTTCCTGCAAGCGACAAGAATTTAGCTTAAGAAGATCGTCACGTCTTGGCGTTTTTTGATATTAGTTACAAACAGCTAGGAGCCGCCCGGTTTCATCACACCCCGGCAAACGCCTGGTGACGTTTTCGTGGTCTTCCGAAACTGCTTATAGAAACGGCTCAAATCGTTATAGCCGACGTCCAGTGAGACGTTAACGATTTCTTCACCCTTGGCCAGTCTTAGTGGTGCATCCGCAACTCGCAATTGGTGAAGATAAGAGCTCGGGCTCATTCCGAAATCGCGTTTGAATTGTCGGGAGAGATGCTCATGCGTCACGCCGAGCCGTGAGGCGACGCGGGCGATCGAAGGGTAAACAATATAACTTTCGTCAATTAGCTTTTTAGCTTTGAGAGAAAGCAGGGATGGCTTTGGATTCAGGTCAATCCGTTGCCGATTATCCCCAGCCTTCAAAATCTCGATTACTTGCGCCACGCTGGAAGGAGGCTCTACGAGCGACGTGTCGAAGATTGCCGGGGCGCCTGTAAACTCTTCGGGCAAAAAGTCAGTGGCCGCAATTCCCAGCAGATGGCCCCGCACATTTTTGAAGGAAGGTTGCGCAATGGTAAATGGTGGATAGAAGACTCCAAAGCACTTTGTCTTCGGAGAAATGCGTTCACTGTTACTGATAAAAATGAGTTCGCCCGCCGTTAGTTCATAAAGTTCCAGCAGCCATGCCGCACAGGTAATCACCGTCGCAGTGAGAACGCCGCCAACTTCCAGCTCATCCTCAAACAAGTAGGAACCATCGGGCAGAACTTCTGTTTTGCGACGCGCCAGCCTTCCACCAGCGTCAAACGCAACCTGAAAATCAGAAGTCGCCTGTTTCTTTCTCATCCCGCGGCTAATCGACCCAAGGGCTATTTTGCGTATTGGTCGGCGCCCAGAAAATGCAGCGACACATAAGGCTCGTTGCCAATTACCCAACTATCGTGGGGCACAGGAGGTATATAGAACAGACTGCCGGCCGCAAGCTCAACTACACTGCCGTCTTTCATTGCGGCTGTGGATCGCCCTGAGATGACAATGCCCACGTGTTCAACTTCACAGAGCGCCGTGCCGGCAATCGGACTGACGTGCTGCGACCATTTCCATCCAGGCTCATAACTGGCCCTTGCGACAGTTAATCCGCCAAGCCTCACAATATCCAACCGTCCTTTTTCAAACAAGCGGGTCTCGTCAGGCTTCTCAAACGTCCTTAAAATTACTTCCAACATCATCCGTCCCCCTGCTTACGTAATATCCTTTCTTTTTCGCAAACTCCCAACCTGTGAGGCTGTTTATTTGTGGCCAATTTTGATTTGAAGGGCCTTTCATCTCAAGATCGTTTGCTACTGCAAACGGCCCTGCACAGTCGCATCAAACGCGTCCTGCAGTTTCTGCGGTGCAATTAGTCGCCAGGCTTCATTGATGTGAAGGGCCAGTTCTTCATCGCGCACGCGGTCGAGCTCGATGCCTACCCACCCGCGCACGCCAACATAAGGTGGCCGGTAAAATTTCTCCGGCGAGCCTTTGATTAGCATCTCCTGGATACCGATGGCCGCGGGTATGCACACCGCAATGTGTCCATCGTTGTGATGGTTGTTGGAAAACATTGCGAACACTTTCTTGCGGACAAACCAGGTGGGTTCCCCGTGCGAGATTTTTTCCTGCGTTTCAGGGAATGCATGACAAATGCGCTGCACTCGTGGCAGATGTTTTTCTCCCTCGTCAGGTTTGGGTTGTTTCGCCATTCGCTTCAAAACACCTCCTGCCCGTCTGGCTTCATCGCGAAGAATACCGAAATGCCGCGACTGTCTCAAAAATAAGCAAGAGGAGCACAAACCAGGATGAAGGGGCCGGACGTGTGCGCCAGGATTCCAGGATGAACATCGAAGAAGTTAACACCAAACTCATTATATTCGCCGCATAACATAGGATTCTGACAATGCGCTCCTTGCCGGCCGCGCTCAATAAAATGAAATTGAAGAAACTGACAAAGACGATCATCAGGCCGCCGCTCAGGAACCAAAGAGTGCCTGGTGTGAGGGTGTGGAATAACACTGGCGTCAGGCAGACATGCAGGATTCCCAAAGCGAGGATTAGGAATGTACTGACTTTGTATAGGGTTTTGAAATTCACTTCCGGCCACTGCGCACGACCTGCATTTGCTTAAGCGCGCGCTCCAAAAGTTCCTTCGAGATTTGATCCCACTGTGCCGCGGCTCGACCTCCAGGGGAAACGTCAGCTGCAGTCAATCCCATTGCGCTCATGTCCTCGAGATAGATGATCATCAATTCATTCCGTTTGGCTTCATCGACCAAATGCACCAGGCGTTGGGACAAGACTTCATCGCCAATCCTGTAACCCTTACTCTCAAGAAACGCGCGGGCACGACTGCCGTCAGAGAATCTCATGCGGATCGCGGGCATTGTTGTTGAGATCAAAACTCGATCTTTGACGGTACGAGCCGGCGCTGCGTCCGTAGGTGTCGTAGGGTTGGCCGCCTGCGCGCAAACAATACTCTGCGACGTTCCCCAAATAAGAATAGCGACAATTATCGAGAGAATTAACTTCATTATCGTACTCCTCGTTTGCCATAGCCAATGGATACTGGCATTCAAGGCCGCGCACACGACGTAAGCAACAACAGATAGGCCAGGCGGTAGTCCGTGACGTAGCCGAGGAAATCAAGAGCGATCCACGAAATAACACGAAATCCCACTAACAAAAGTTTCGTGTTCGTTAGTGTGGTTTCGTGGATCGATTGTTTCCCACCAGCCAACGCTCCAGGTGGGATCACCTAAGACCAATATTGGCCGACCAAGTTGAGTGCTACATCCGCTGGCTACCGCTAAGCGGTTCGGTATTTGAGTGTTGTCTTTTCCGACTACGCCTTCGACTTTGAGCGCTCAATCCACGCGTTGATACGCTGATCGAGCACATCAATGGGTAACGCCCCTGCGCCGAGGACCTCATCGTGGAAACCCCGGATGTCAAACTTGTTACCTAACTCAGCGCGCGCCTTTTCGCGCAATCGCAGTATCGCCAACTGGCCAATCTTATAAGCCAACGCCTGTCCCGGCCAGGCAATATAGCGGTCTGTTTCGGCCTGGAAGTAGGCTTCGTTCGCGCTGGAATGATCACGCATATACTGTACTACCTGGTCGCGCGTCCACTTTTTGTAGTGGATGCCCGTGTCCACAACGAGCCGGATCGCGCGCAACATTTCATCGTCCAGTCGTCCGTAATTACTATAGGGATTCTGATAAAAACCCATTTCCTTGCCCAGTCGCTCGGAGTAAAGCGCCCAGCCTTCGACGTATGCGGTGTAACCGGCCTGCTGCCGGAAGGGCGGCAACTCCGGCAGCTCCTGCGCAATCGAGATCTGCATGTGGTGACCGGGCACGCCCTCGTGGTAGGCAGTGTCTTCGTTGTTTATAGTCAACTGGTTTTCATAGTCGTAAGTATTTACGAAGACGTGGCCCGGTCGCGAGCCATCCGGCGTGCCTTGATTGTAGGAAGTGGAGGCCTGTTTTTCCCGAAAAGCTTCGACGGGAAGTATCTCGAGCTTAGCTTTGGGCAATCGACCAAACACTTCCGGGAGGCGTTTCCACATCTGATCTGTGTAAGTGCGATACTCGTCAAGAATCTGCTGACGCGATTTTGGGTGGAGGTCGGGGTTTTTCTTCAGCGAATCCTTGAAGTTTTTCAAATCGCTAAAACCGAGTTCTTTAGCGATGGCTGCTTCCTCAGCTTCAATCCGCGCAACTTCCCGCAGGCCGAGTTGATGAATTTCTTCAGGCTGCATGTTTGTGGTCGTCTGACGGATTATGGCGAGCGCATAACGCTCGCTGCCTTGCGGTAAGGCCCATGCGCCAATGTCTTTTCTGCCGGCGGGCGCATATTCATTTCGCACGAAAGTTAGGAATGTGTTGTAAGCCGGCAATACCTGATCGCGTATCGCGGAAATTATTCCCTGTCGCAATCGCTCACGGTCAGCTTCGGAAAACTCCTTCGGGAAGTTAGTAGTCGGTTGCGCGAAGGGTGTCTCTTCGGGCGTTTGCCTGGCAATACTCTCAGTCTGTTCCGCAACCTGGACCACCAAAATCTTTGGCGGCATAAGCCCGTCTTTCATTCCCTTGCGCATCTGGATCATCGTCTCGTTAAATGCGCGCGGGAATTGCTGCAACCGGGCGACGTAGTCCTCGTAGTCTTTGACGCTTGAGAACGAGAGCGATGTAACCAGCTGCGGCGCGTCGATATGTATGTCGCCGAACTGGGTTACCGGCATTTCCCACTCTTTAAACTTCGCGCTTTCGAGTTGCTGGCGCAGGTTGCGCACCATGAGGTCGCGGTTCAGTTTTTCCTGATCCGGAAACCCCGTAATGTCAACGACTTCGAATTTTCGTAAAAAGATCCGAGCTTGCTGCAAATCATTGTCGATGGCGGTCTGGGAGAAGTCGCTAAGCTTGTCGTTGTAGCGTTTGTCGCCAAGGATTGAGGCAAACTCCGGACTGGTTCGCAGCACATATTCCCACTGCTCATGAAGCAGATCGTGCAACTTCTTGAGGCGCTGCTCGATCGATTGCGATTGCGCTTGTTTTGTGCGGGTAGATTGGGCCGTTACCGGCGCGTTAAGTTGAGTTAGCGAAATGGCGCCGGCCACCGCCAGTGCTGTAAGAAGACGAAAGAGATATTTCATGCTAGACCTCGCAATTAATTCAGGAGAATTATAGATGCTTAGTCTACGCAAGGAGATGGCATTACCCTACAATTTTGTTAGCGAATACTTGCTTCGCCGGGGGAGTCCGGCCGTTGGAACTAACGTCAGATTTATCAGCCACAGATAAACGGGGATAGAACGGATCAGAAGTCATAGAACAGCTTGCCAACTTGCTTTGTCATCCGTTCTGATTTGTTCAGATCCGTGTAATCCGCGTTTATCTGTGGCTGATCTATCCCGCTGATGAAACGCACTTCAATTGAGGATTAATCTCAGCCGCGGATTTTCGCGGATGAGCGCGGATCAGAGTAAGACTAAACGCTGCAAAGTCAGGTGAAGCTTCGACTCTCGCCTTTTCTCTTGGCCGCAAAATGTCTATATCGGAAACCGTATAGCCTTGATGTTCATAGGTGAAACTGCAACTTCGATTAATCGTACTCAATCCGGCTCGGAGAAGCTGATTGCATTAACCCCGGTTGAGCTGGGATTGCAGTATACCCTTCATTGCTTCCGATTTGCTTCTGCCTCTATTTCCGCCAAAATGTTGTCCAACTCTCGGCGATCGAGCAGTTGTCCGTTTACCACGACCGCGTGGATCCTCGTGGTGTTATGAATGTTCTCCAGTGGGTTGGCGTCAAGCAAAACCAGATCGGCAAGATTTCGTTTTCCGACTGAACCAAGCGAGCCGGTTTGGTTGAAAAACTTCGCTGGATTCAAAGTGGCGGCTTGCAAGGCCTGCGATGGGCTTAACCCGGATTCGACCAGCATCACCAGCTCATCGTGAAGACTGAATCCAGGGATGACGTACGGACTGATATCATCGGTTCCGGCCAGGATCCCGATGCCGGCCCTTTGGAATCGGCCAACCAACGCCTTCTCTCTGCGAACCGTCTCTCTTCTGCCGGCCCATTCTGCGGCCGGGACATTGCTCGCGCCATTCGTCATGCTCAACCAGGAGCTTTTCCAGGATGGCTTGACGTATCGCAAACGCGGGTCGCCTGCCAAACTGCGATCGTCGAGCACCGCGTAGTTGTTTCGCATGATTAGCGTCGGACAGTTCCACGTGTGGTTCTTCTTGAAGGTGGCAATTAATGCATCGGCTTTTATGGTATCGGTTTCGGCCTCAGCCAGGCCGGTGAAGTGCTCGACACTTTTCTGTCCAGCTTCAGAAGCTTCTCTCGCCGTAATCGCCGCCGGCACATGTCCCTCAACCGGGAGACCCAATCTTTTGGCTTCCTCGATAACTGCGAAATACGCCTCCCGCGACAGCGCATCGTGAACCTTGATGAAGTCCGCACCTTCTAGTTTGGCTTTTCTAACGGCCGCGCGAGCTTCATTATCGTTGGCTGCGCTGACAGCTCCGGCCACAAACGAGTTCGGGCCATCAATAATGCGACTGGCGATCACCATTCGTGGCCCCAGCAAACTCCCATTCCTAATTTCGCGACGCCACAAATGATGCTGCGGCGTTCCATTCATGATGCGAATGCCAGTGACGCCGTTGGCGATGAAGAGTGGCAGAGACCCTATCCTGTCGAAGTCATCGTTGCCAATGTGAACGTGCATGTCCCAAAGTCCGGGAATAAGAAATTTGCCGCTCGCATTAACTACTTGAGCATCTCTGGCGACTTTGACCCTGCGACTCTTTCCGATTGCGTTGATGCGACCCCCGGCAATGATGACGGTCATGTCTCGTTTGACTGTTCCGCTGGACGTGTCGACAACTGAGGCGTGAGTAATCGCCAGCGTGTGTGGGGCACTGGCAAGCTTTTGTTGTGCATACAAGAAAACCGAGAGATGGCAGATGAGCAACAGCGAAGCCAGTGTCTTGTTCATTGAGATGATAATAAACCAGCACTTCAGTGCTGGGTAAGGATGAAATAGAAAGTCCGGACCCAAGAAGCGGGCGGCAGAAGGAACCGGAGCGCTGGCACTTTTCGTAGTCATCGCGGACTCCCCCACCTCCAGTTGCCAGGGAATCAAAGATTCACAGAATAGATTTTAAGAGTAACCCTTAAGTATCTAACGCTACACAACAGCAACGTTTCAGTCGGCCAGTGCTCGAGCAGGTCGTTATGGAATCCTGCAAATCTTGTAATCCTGTCTTTAGGTTTTTGATGCTTGATAAAGCTCGCCACCGGTTGCGACAAACTCCTCCGCCTTCTCTTTCATGCCAATCTTCAACGCGGCTTCTTCGTCGATCTGTTTTTGCGCCGCGTACTCGCGCACGTCCTGCGTGATCTTCATCGAGCAGAAATGCGGACCGCACATGGAACAGAAGTGTGCGAGCTTCGCGCCCTCCTGTGGCAGCGTTTCATCGTGATACTCGCGCGCCACTTCCGGGTCGAGCGAGAGGTTGAATTGATCTTCCCAGCGAAACTCGAAACGCGACTTGGATAGAGCGTTATCTCGATACTGGGCTCCGGGATGGCCCTTCGCGAGGTCGGCGGCGTGCGCGGCTATCTTGTAGGCAATGACGCCGTCTTTGACGTCTTTTTTATTAGGCAGACCGAGATGTTCCTTGGGCGTTACATAACAGAGCATCGCCGTGCCGAACCAGCCGATCATCGCGGCGCCGATCGCCGACGTAATGTGGTCGTAACCGGGCGCAATGTCCGTTGTGAGCGGACCGAGCGTGTAGAACGGGGCCTCATCACACGTCTCGAGCTGCTTGTCCATGTTCTCCTTAATCAAATGCATCGGCACGTGCCCCGGGCCTTCGATCATTACCTGGCAATCATTTTCCCAGGCGATCTTCGTCAACTCGCCCAACGTTTCGAGTTCGGCAAACTGTGCTTCGTCGTTAGCGTCAGCAATTGAGCCGGGACGCAAACCATCGCCGAGGGAGAACGACACGTCGTAGGCCGCCATGATTTCGCAAATCTCGCGAAACCGTGTGTAGAGAAAACTTTCTTCGTGATGCGCCAGACACCACTTTGCTAAAATTGAACCTCCTCTACTCACGATACCCGTCGTGCGTTTCGCAGTCAGAGGAATATAGGGGAGTCGGACGCCGGCGTGAATCGTGAAGTAATCTACTCCCTGCTCAGCTTGTTCGATAAGTGTGTCGCGGAAGATTTCCCAGGTCAGCTCCTCCGCCTTGCCACCAACCTTTTCTAAAGCTTGATAAATTGGCACTGTGCCGATTGGCACGGGTGAGTTGCGAATGATCCACTCGCGCGTGGCATGTATATTCTTCCCCGTCGAGAGATCCATAACCGTATCTGAACCACACTTGATCGCCCAGCGCATCTTCTCAACTTCGTCGTCAATTGAAGACAAAACGGCCGAATTACCGATGTTGGCGTTGATCTTCACCAGGAAGTTGCGGCCGATGATCATTGGCTCGCTCTCCGGGTGATTGATATTCGCAGGGATGATAGCGCGGCCGCCCGCCACTTCGTCGCGGACGAATTCAGGCGTGACGAACTCGGGAATTGAGGCGCCGAATGATTGGCCGCGGTGTTGGTGAAGGAGGGAATCGCGGGGAGCGTCTGGCGAAGTGTTGCGGGCAGGATGCCCGCGCTCCAGGCCAAGGTTTTCGCGGATGGCGATGAATTCCATTTCGGGAGTGATGATGCCGCGACGCGCGTAGTGCATTTGCGTCACGCACCGCCCGGGCTTTGCGCGTAAAGGAGTGCGACTCAGCGCAGGAAAATCCTCCAAACGGCCTTTCTCCTTTTGTCGCGCATGGTTCGCAGCTTCAAACGTTAAATATCCGTCGTCGATCGGTTTCAGTTCGCGGCCTTGGTATTCCTCTACGTCGCCGCGTGAAAGGATCCAGTCTCGCCGGAGAATGCCTAAGCCTTCGCGCACGTCGCAACGAACTGAAATATCTCCGTAAGGCCCACTGGTATCGTAGACGCGCACGGGCGGGTTCTCTTCCAACGCGCCTTGGAAATTTCGCGTTGGGTTTTGGTCGATCTCACGAAACGGGACGCGTACTCCGGGTTGTGTACCGTCGACGTAAGTCCGCCGCGAGTTTGGCAGTTGTTTTTCGTCGCTCGCGTCGTGTGTTGTGTCCTTCTGTTCGATCGCTGTACTCATAACGTCTCCTCATTGTTTACCGGACTAAATTAAGGTCCCGATTGGACAGACTCAATTACGGAACCGCGAGCGGTAGCGACCGGATGCTGGTACTCAACCTTTTTGGAGTGCGCCTGCGAAGCGAAGCAGCCACGGCTTTGGCTTCGGTCGCACTGAACTATCACTAGGTTGTGGACGTCTCTGCGACAACTATCGAAAGTGGTGTCGCGCTTGCTCTTCCACCGCACTCCAAAAGGGTTGAGTGCCAGCATCCGGTCGCTACTCGCTCCCGGTTCTGTAACGGCATTTGTGCTCACGTTGAATCGCACCTCCGCATTTGCGGGCAAGCGAAGCGCGACACCGCTTTGTCCTCGTCACAATCCAAGCGCCTTGGCAGCTTCCCTCTGCCGGCGCACTCCAAATAAAAACCGTTCCACCTCCGGCAAAGGATGGAACGGTCACACATTAACTGTTTCTCCCTTCGACGGTGCTAACCGTATCAGGTTCAAGGGG
>JBOGOU010000267.1:0-1156 GCA_050748205.1 Pyrinomonadaceae bacterium
CTGCAGGGGTCGTGCCGGTGGCTTTGGGCTCGGACACAGGGGGCTCTGTGCGGCAACCAGCTTCGCTCTGTGGCGTCCTGGGACTCAAACCGACCTATGGCCGGAATTCGCGGTACGGTCTGGTGGCCTTTGCTTCATCGCTGGATCAAGTCGGCATCTTTGGCAGTAACGTTTACGACGTCGCCAAAGTGCTGGAGGTAATTGCCGGGCGCGACCCGCACGATGCCACAACCGCGGCTGTCCCGGTGCCCGAATATAGCGCACAGCTCACAGGCGACATTGAGGGACTGCGCATTGGCTTTCCCCGCGCGCTTTTTGGAGAGGGCCTGGACGGGGAGGTGCGCACCGCAGTTGAGAATGCGATTGACACCTACCGTGAGCTAGGCGCCGAGATCGTCGAGGTTGATTTGCCGAGAGCAAAGTATTGCATCGCGGTTTACTACATCATTGCGACCGCGGAGGCCTCATCGAATCTTGCTCGCTATGACGGAGTGCGTTATGGATTTCGCGCGGAGGATGCGCCTGAACTTCGTCAGATGTATCGCAGAACACGCGACGAAGGGTTTGGAGCGGAAGTAAAGCGCCGCATCATGTTGGGCACCTACGTACTTTCTGCTGGCTACTATGATGCCTACTACCGGAAGGCGCAACAGGTTCGCTCACTACTCAAGGACGACTTCGCAACGGCCTTCAAGAGCTGCGATGCCATCATCACACCGACGTCGCCGACACCGGCGTTTCTGTTGGGCGAAAAGGTTGATGATCCGTTAGCGATGTATCTGAACGATGTCTACACCGTGACGGCTAACCTCGCGGGTATTCCTGGTCTCAATGTTCCTTGTGCCCTCTCGTCCAACAAACTGCCAATCGGTTTCCAACTGCTTGGTCCATACTGGTCTGAGCCCGCGCTACTGAAACTGGCCGATGCCTACGAACGAGCTCAGCCTTTCGCTGCCCGGCCTCCAATCTACGCGGAGTAGCACACAGAAAATTTAGCCGCGGATTTTCGCGGATAAACGCGAATCTGAAATTGAAAAACATCGTCAACCGACGATTCGTAGCCAAAACGCGGATTAGCTTAGAGCGCTCAAAACGCGAACCAAATGTCCGACATGCTTCAGCTTGTCGTCGAGATTGGCAACACTCAAGCAATGAT
>JBOGOU010000268.1:0-19033 GCA_050748205.1 Pyrinomonadaceae bacterium
AACGAATGCCGAGCATCGCGCGCGATGCTTAAACATTTACGACAGATGCTCCTTTGTGGGAAAGCAACCAAAGATTGTGGATTATCTCTCCACAGGTGACGTGCTCTTGCTGCCTTCGGAGCAAGAGTCGTTCGGGCTCGCGGCTCTGGAAGCGATGGCCTGTGAGGTGCCGGTCGTGGCCTCCCGCGTCGGCGGCGTTCCGGAAGTGGTGACTGATGGCGAAACGGGATTTCTCAGTGAGGTTGGCGACATCGATAAAATGGCTGACGACGCGGCGCGACTTCTGGCCGACCCGGATCTGCGTCGGCAAATGGGCCAACGGGCGCGCGAATCAGCCCTGGCGCGTTACCGGACTGATATAGTGATCCCGCAGTACATCGAATTCTATGAAAAGGTAATCGCTAAAGCGCGCGGAGTAGGCGGATGAAAAGGTCTCTTACGACTCTCACTCTGGTTCTGCAAGTCTTTCTTTCAACTCTGGCGCAGCAGCCAACGCCGACGCCGAAAGCGACGCCTCGCACTGAGCAGAAGCAGGAAACTTCGCAAAAGCCCTCCCGCCCGGCCGAGGATGAGGTGGTTCGGATCACCACCAACCTGGTGCAGGTCGATGCTGTGATCACGGACAAGAAGGGCAAACCTGTTGCTGACTTGCAACCCGATGAAATTGAGATTCGAGAAGACGGCCGGCCGCAGAAGATCACAAACTTCTCATATGTGTCGCTGGAATCCTTCGACGCCGCGCGGCCGGAAAGGGTGGAGAGGCAACTTGATAAAACTGCACCGCCAATTCCGCCTGTTCGCCTGCGGCCTGAGCAAGTGAGGCGGACAATTGCGCTTGTTGTCGACGATCTGGGGCTTTCATTTGAGAGCACTTACTCCGTGCGCCAGGCGCTGAAAAAATTTGTCGACCAGCAAATGCAGTCCGATGATCTGGTGGCGATCATTCGCACCGGGGGTGGCATTGGCGCCTTGCAGCAGTTTACTTCCGATAAGCGGCAACTCTACGCGGCAATCGAAAAGGTCAAATGGAATTTCGCAGGGCGCGGGCAGATTAGCGCTTTTGCGCCGATTGGTGCGGAGCCGGCCGTGGGAATGCCTGGCGCCAACGCCTCGGATCGCGATTCAGAGGGGCAGGCCGGCGAAGACATCGATCAGTTTCGCGAAGATCTTTTTGCCGTAGGAACGCTTGGCGCTTTGAACTATATAGTACGCGGCTTGCGGGAGCTGCCCGGCCGCAAGTCAATTGTTTTGCTTTCTGACGGAATCCGGATCTTCAACGCGTCAGATCCATCTCGCAGCTTTAGAATACTGACGGCGCTGCGACGCTTGACAGATTTGGCCAACCGCGCCTCGGTAGTGATCTACACAATGGACGCTCGCGGCTTGCAGTATGTGGGGCTGACCGCAGCCGACTCCACTTCCGGAATGAGTCCCGACCAGGTTGAGCAATCCCTGAGTGATCGACGCTCCCAGCTTTTCGAGTCACAAAACGGGTTGAACTATCTGGCGCAACACACCGGCGGTCTGTCTATTCGTAATTCCAACGATCTGACTGGGGGAATCAGACGTGTGCTTGAAGATCAGAGAGGCTATTACTTGATTGGCTACCGGCCTGACGATTCGACTTTTGATACCGTGTCGGGCCGGCGAAAGTTTCATAAGCTAAGTTTAAAGGTCAATCGCGAAGGCAAATTCAATGTGCGCATGCGCAATGGGTTTTTTGGAATCACAGACGAGGAAGCCGTGCCCGTGAGGCGAACACCTCAAGAGCAGTTGCTTGGTGCCTTGACTTCGCCTTTCGGCGCTGCCGGCGTTCATTTAAGGTTGACGTCTCTTTTCGCCAACGATCCAAAATTAGGATCGTTTATGCGCTCGTTGCTACACGTCCGGGCCCGGGACTTGACCTTCACTGATGGGCCCGACGGTTGGCACAAAGCTACCTTCGAAATCCTGGCCATCACATTTGGAGATAACGGAACGGTGGTGGATCAGATCAATCGTATTCACACGATCCGAGCGAAAGAGAAGATCTACGATCGCATTCTCAAAGACGGCTTCGTTTACAATCTTACCGTTCCGCTTAAGAAGCCCGGCGCCTACCAACTTCGCACTACCCTGCGAGACGAAGTTTCGGAGCGAGTAGGCTCGGCAACCCAGTTCGTGGAAGTCCCGGACATCAAAAAGAACCGCCTCGCAGTTTCAGGAATCCTGGTACGCGCGCTGTCTCCAGAAGAGTACCGGAAGGGCGGCACTACACCGGCTGGTGAAGAACGGAATTCTGATGACCAGCAGGACGGCGTCGACCCGGCAAACGGCGCAGCGGTGCGACAGTTTAAGCAAGGATACATTATGGAATATGGGTACTTCATTTACAATCCACAGATCGACAAATCCTCTGCGAAACCGAATGTTCAGTCCCAGGTTCGCCTCTTTCGAAACGGACAGCAGATATTTGCGGGGAAAGAATTGGCGGTTAATGCCAACGGCCTGCCCGATCTGAAACGAATACGCGCAACCGGGGCAATACGATTGGGCACGGAGCTAACGCCCGGCGAATATGTCTTTCAGATCGTCGTGACAGATTTTTTGGCGAAAGAGAAACGCCGTCTTGCCACGCAGTGGATTGATTTCGAAATCGTTAAATAGAGGTTGGTCTTTGGACTTTGGTCTTTGGTCTTTGTACTTTATTTCATGCTCCACTAAGCCCGACCCGAGGCTAAAAGAACAAGGACAAAGTACAAAGCTCAAAGACCCAAGACCAAAGACCCAAGTCCCCGCCATTTCACACAAATCATGACATTCGTAATCGTCGGCACCGCAGGCCACATTGACCATGGGAAGAGCGCCCTGGTCCGTGCCTTGACGGGAAAGGATCCGGATCGGCTTCCTGAAGAGAAGCGTCGCGGAATCACAATCGATCTTGGCTTTGCTGATCTCGACCTCGGCGACGTCCGGGTGGGCTTTGTTGACGTGCCGGGCCATGAGCGCTTCGTCAAGAATATGCTTGCCGGCGCACACGGCATCGACATTGTCGCGCTGGTTATCGCGGCAGACGAAGGAGTGATGCCGCAAACTCGAGAACACTTTGATATTTGCCGCCTGCTTGGGGTAAAAACAGGGTTGATTGTGATTACGAAAACAGACCTTGTTGATGAGGAGTTGATTCCTTTGGTGCGAGATGAGGCAGAAGAGTTGGTGGCCGGGTCCTTTTTGGAAGGCGCGCCTGTGCTGGCAGTGAGCGCAAAAACAGGTGCTGGATTGCCCGAACTGAAGGCCGCATTACGCGAGGTGTCAACGCACGTGCCCGCTCGATCTACTGATTCAATTACCAGACTACCGGTCGATCGCGCCTTTGCGATGAAAGGCTTTGGCGCCGTCGTCACCGGCACACTGGTCTCAGGAGAGATCTCAGAAGGAGACGAGCTGGAACTCTTGCCGTCAGCAACTCGTGTGAGAGCGCGTGGTTTGCAGGTGCACGGAAAAACTGTTCCGCGCGCCGTGGCCGGGCAAAGAACGGCGGTGAATCTTGGTGGAATTGACACTGCGGTGATCGAGCGCGGGATGGTACTCGCGCCCACCGATCGTCTTCGAACAACGCAGATTCTTGACGCGCATTTGAGCGTTCTCCGGAACGCTCCTCGTGCATTGCGCTCGCGGGCTCGTATTCGGCTTCACATTCATGGCGCTGAGGTTTTGGCGCGCATGCAGGTTTTAAACGAGGACGGTCAAATCGCCCCAGGCGAAAGTGGCTTTGTGCAATTGCGACTGGAAACGCCCATCGTGGCCGTATCAGAGGAGCGATTCATTGTCCGTTCTTATTCACCTTCGCAAACTGCTGCCGGAGGGAAGATCCTTGATCCGTTTGCCACCAGGCATCGCCGTCGCGACCGCTCTGAGGTATGGGGGCGGCTGGAGAAATTAGTGAGCGCCGATCGCGCCCAGCGTTTGTCTCTATTCGTCCAATCCTCCGGCGATCAAGGCCTGCAACTTGCCGACCTGGCAGCTCGGACGGGCTGGAATGACCACACACTCGCAGAGACTGTGACTCTGGCAAAGGACAGCTCTGCGATAACCGAGTGCGACGGTGTCTTTCTTCCTCCCGCAAATTTCCAAAGTCTCAAACAAGCCGCGATCGACGAAGTCAGCGCACATCACCAAAAAGAGCCACTGACGCGAGGCCTTGCGCGCGAGACTCTTCGTGAACGCCGCTTCTCTCACACGCCGCACGAGGTCTTTCGAGCAATACTTAAGGAGCTGGAGAGTGAAGGCTCGATCGTTTCCGAGAGGGATGTAGTCCGTGCGCGCAGCCACAGTGTAGAACTCTCGACTGACGATGCTCAACTCCGCGATCAGTTGGCGCAAATGTTCGAGAGGGCTGGCCTGGAGCCACCTTCGCTCGACGAGGCAATGCAAGTTGCCGTCGCGGCAAATGCCCGGAAGGATCATGGCCGGCGGATTTTGCAGCTCCTGATCGATGGGCGTACCCTGGTTCGCGTGCAGGGAGAATTGTTCTTTCACCGCAAAGCCCTGGATGAGCTGATAGGAAGGCTCAAGGAGTTTGGCGACCAGCACGAGCCCAAACGAACGATCGACGTCGCGACTTTCAAGGATCTAGCCGGTGTTTCCCGAAAATATGCGATTCCTTTGCTCGAGTTTCTGGACAGGGAGCGAATTACTCGTCGGGAAGGCGACAGCCGGACAATTCTCAAATAACGGGTAATGAAGGGCTTGCTTTAATCCGCGTGCTGGCGTTAACATGCAGGCCACAGATTGAGATATCGGCTTTTCCCTTAACCTTCATACAACTTCATTGGCCGGAGGTTCAAGATGAAAATTAAAGACGTACTGGCCGTGATCGTGGGTTTGGCAGCGGCCGTAGGTGCGATCTATTACTTTTACAAGTTCGTAACTTTCGCCGAAGCCGAGGGCGGTCATAGTTTCGGCTGGATTTCGCTCGGTTTAGCCGCGATAGCCTTCGTTTGCGGATTAATCTATTTCCTTGGACACGTTAACAAGGAAGAGGAGATTCACATCACGCAATAGAGCTGTGCGCTCGGGTCACAGTTCTGCCCGGGATGAGAGCCCGCCGTGCCCTGGCGCCGGGCAACGCCTATGGCGTGCCGTTCCCGCTTTTAGTTATATTGAGCCTTTGACGCCGTTTGTGCACAGGTTGGCGGCTTTGAGTGCGCAAACGGCGCTTGGTTTTGTTACCAAGCAATAAAGTCTGACAGGAGATTTCCGCGATGATCGCGATGATTGCTATGCTGGCGCAGACGGATAACACTTTTCGTGAGCCGGGCTACTTCGCGCCCGTTGTACTGAGCATGCTGGCGCTTGGCGCCGTTGCCTGGTTAATTGCCGCGGTGTTGGGGTTTGCGCGAGCCCGAGCTTTTGGCCCTTCAGCCAGGTGGTTTTCATTCGCCGCGGTGTGCCTGATCCTCTTTCACCTGCAATTCATTGCGCTCGGCTTTGGTGTTTTGACAAAGGACAACAGTCTGGTCTTTGGGCTGCTGACTTTTTTCAACGTTTTCGTATTGCTCGCAGGTGTGTGCGCGATCATGGGTTTTATTCGGTTGACAAGCCCGCGCTGACATTGATTCCCTAGTTCCGCTTAGATGGCAAATCGATTTCTGTTAACCGCCGCGCTCGCAGCTATTGTGAGCGCGGCATTTTTATCGTCTTGTGGCGAATTCCGTTCGGCCGGTACCTCGGGCCCAAAAGGATTTGTACAGGCGAGGGGTAGCCGTTTCGTTATTGATGGCGAGCCATTTCGCTTCGTCGGCGCGAATGTCGCAGTCATGCATCGCGATGAGGACCGGGCGCGGATGCCGGAAACATTGAAGCAGGCTGCGCAAGCTGGGATTCGCGTCGTACGGGTATGGGCTTTTGGCGAAGGTGGACCTAATGACGTCGGCCCGATCGCGGATTTTGCGGATTGGCCGCGCACTCATCCTTTTCGCTTTCGCCCTGGTGAATGGAATGAAGAAGCTTTCGTTCATCTGGATAAGGTGATCGCTGAAGCGCGGCAGAATAACCTTCGCGTCCAGTTGTGTCTGACAAACTGGTGGCGCGACACGGGTGGCGTCGCCCAATATCTCCGTTGGGCAGGCATCACGGATGCCGCCGACGACAAATATCCTTTCGGGGTCAACCCCGAAAAGGCGATGCTTTTTTACACAAATGAGACCACCCGCCGCCTTTATCGCGACCATCTCGAAAAGATCGCTACCCGCCGGAATACCATTACCGGAGTCTTCTACAAAGATGATCCATCGATCTTTGGTTGGGAATTGATGAATGAAGCGCAGATTGTGACCAGTCACTGGTCGGAACGCCGAGCCTGGATTGCTGAGATGAGCGCCTATTTGAAATCGCTCGATCCCCATCACGTTATCAGCCCTGGCGACTGGGGCTATCGCACCGCGGCGGAGAGGCGTGAGTGGCTTGCCGATCACCGCTTGCCGCACATCGACTATTGTGATGTACACAACTACCCCCGTCCCGATGAAGACAGTTTTGTCGATAGTCCTACCGCGTTGCGAGAATTCATTGATAACCGCGCCGCTGCGGCATTCTCTATCAATAAGCCTCTGATCTTCGGGGAGTTTGGAATGGGAATCGAAGGTTACAAGGGTTTCTCTCAAATTGAGTGGTTTCGGGCGTTCCTGGAAGGAAACATCCGCGCCGGGTCGGCGGGCGCCATGTTCTGGATTTTGACTCCCGATCAGAACCGCGGCTATGGAGTCACCTACACAATCGGGCGTGACCAGCAACTGCTTAATGAAGTCAGACGCGCTTCTGCGATCTTCGAAGCATTGCGATCTGCCGCGCCTCCCGAACGGCTAACCAATGCGGGGGCTCATCTCGTGCCCCGCCAGTTTGCCTGGTCACGGGCCGCAAATGATCCCGCGACCTTGCCGCAGATGATTGTGCGCGAGGACAAGTCTGTTCTTTATGGCTTCAAGCCACAGATGGCCGCGCGCACTCGTTTTGAGAAGATCGGGAGTGGACCGGGATATGCTTGGGGCTATGGAGTTGGCTTCGTTGAGTATGCAGTTCCGGCCCGTGACGATCGCCGCCGAGTGAGTGAGATAATCGTGCGCGCGCATATCCAACCTGTCTTACCAATCGATGCAAAGCCGCAAGATATCAAGACGCGTGTCACTCTGTTCATCAATGGCGCTGACCTGGGCTCACGTCTGGTGCCGGTGGAAGAATCGACTAACCCTCTGATTCAAGAATGGAAAGCTGACGGGTTCTTCCTTCGGCTTCGGGCGATGCGCGGCTTGCCTCTAACAATTCGTTTTGCCGTCACACCAGATTCTGACTGGCCCTACGGCGTAAACATCTCGAACTGGCCGGAAGGCTACGACTCTCACGGTGCTAGGCCGATTGAGGTGGAGATCAGAAGATGATCCGATCGCTAGCGAGACTGTGTGGATACTCAGGAAATCCCACCTACGTCAGAGACTGTGTGAAACCCCCAAAAGTTCCAGTAGGTACTTTTTCGGTATTAACACGCTCTCTTCTATGGCTGGGATTCCTGAGTTTTCACACAGTCGCCACTGCTCCGGTTCCTTCACGAGCTCATCTTGGGTAAGCTTCGTTGACGGTCTTGAGCGACTCTGCGCTCAAGATATAAACATCCGCCGACGGAGTCGCGCCGAGCCCGATACAGAAGGCTGGAGCAGTAGTTTGTTTCAGTGAGGAAACAAGATCGTCATTACTGAAATAGCGCCGGCCTCGGGCGGCAACGACGAAGTCGCCTTCTTTGAGCTGGTGTACAGCTTCCGGATCGGAAAGCGAAACAAGAACGAGATCAGAACGACCAGCGCGTTGCCCATAGTAAGTTGCAAGGCCTGGCGTCTCGGTAGCGACTTGCGCTCCGGGTTTCGCTCGATGGGCAATCTCCGTCACTACCTCGCGGATGCTCGCGTCGTAGAACTCGTCGTGGGGAAAGTAGTAACCGGCCTTGGCCAAGCCGCCGCCAAGCGCATTTGTGTAAAGCCGAAAATAGGGCGACGCAGTCGCCGACGCCCAGAGTGAACCAAACACGAGTACAAATGCCAGAACAGTGCTTGCGTAAACACTCTTTGGTTCAATTGGAAGGAGGGCAGCTACTCGCTGCGCGATCCAGTGGCCGACAAACTGCACTCCTACGGCGGTGGTGATAAACACGGCCGGGAGAACCACGGTGAGGTAACGAGTAAACTTTCCGCCCGGAAACATGAAAGACATCGTCCAGACAAACATCCAGAACAGCACGAAGTAACGTCCATCGCCGAACTTGCGGCGAAACATCAGCGGCAAGCCCACGACGAATCCGGCAATGGTCAGCAGCGGAAGCTTCACCGCGAGGAATACAAGGTAGAAGTACCAGGGAATTCCTTGCAGCCAGTCAGTCATGCGGTGGCTATAGAGCGTGCCCATGAATTCGTAGCCATCGTGACCAATCCTCTTTTGTGCGGCAAAGAGGCTCATTTCACGCCAGGTATCCGGCAGAAGCGCTGTTGGGCTTAGTAACAGAAACACTGCGCCCATAATCAGAATCAAAATCAGAAAACGCTTCTTGCCCAGGCGCCAGCGCGTTTCCGGGATGGCCTGAAACATCCAGTAGTAACAAATGCTGACGGCGATGAGTTGTGGGACATACTTTGACGCCATCATTGCGCCGAAGCAGGCTGCCGTGGCCCAGTAATAACGCTCCGGCCGCTGGGTGGATTCATTCTCGGCAGCGCGCTGACCGCGTAACCAAAAAATATTGGCCAGCAGAAAGAAGAAGAGAAGAAAGGTGTCTTCTTTTGCGATGCGACTAAACCCGATCGCTTGCGGATCGAGGGCCCAAAGTGCCGCAGCGATCAGCGCCACCTCGGAGCCGAATAATTCGGCCGCCAGCAGATAGATGAGAATCACTGTCAGTGCGCCAAAGATGGTGCTCGGCAGCCGCAGAGCTGTTTCAACCGGAATATTCAACGCCGAGTGGTTAGCACCGGCAATTGAATTGTCCCATTTCTCGACTATGATTATGCTCGCCGTTTGCAGGCCCTTCATCAGCATCGGGTGTTCGCCATTTGTCGCCGTTAGCCCTCGCTGGCGATAATCCGCAACGGCGTTGAGCTTGTTCAGCTCGTCTTCGCTGAGACCTTCCGCGCTCAGTCCGGAAACTCGAAAACCAAAACCCGCGAGGACCAACAAAGCGAGGGCTGCGATAACCAGCGTTCGGCTAGCCAGAAGCACACCTCTTTCGGCGAACAGTTCCGGCCTCAACGCTGCTGTAATAATTGCTTCTGCTTCTGCTGCCAAACCCACGCTCCCAGATGCTTTATTGCGAAAAGAGTCTATATTTCGGTTGGCTGAACTCTGGCTAACCAAAAGGCAAAAGCGTAGCGCGAATATTGGTGTGCGTGCAACCCGCTATGGGATCTATGTAGTGGGTCAGTTTGAATGTCCGATAAGCTTTAGCTTGTCGTGGCGCCTCGACAAACTAAAGTTTATCGGACATTTTCAGCGAAACTGACCCACTACCCGGATCTAGTAGAACCAGCATTTGGTTCGTGTCCGAGACAATAATTAGAAGTTCTACCACCGCATTAATTCCCAGACCACACACGATGCAGAGCCAAAGTCTTCCGCTGCTCATGGAGTTCCTAAAACGCAGCAACGTTGCGACTCCCAATGGTAGCCAGATCAGAACCGCGGTAATCAGCCCAGGCACGTATTCACCGTGAACAAGCGTCTGCACGGTGTGAGTGACGCTGTTCACCAGAACTGCTGTTCCCAGAATCGCACTAAACTGGTTAGAAAACTTCAACCGCCGGGCAAGGAGGACGCCAGCAACCATCAAGGCCAACCCTATACCTTGCGCCACCAGAAAGCTGGTAGGTGAGACGTGAATGCTTCTGAGTCTTTCCAGGTAGGCCGAGTATCCACCGCCGCCGTAACACTCTTCGATGATGTGTAACAGATAGGTAACCGGGAACAGCCAGTGCCAAAGGCTATTTGAGATGCGGTGGTTGAAGGTTCTCGGGCTGGCCATGATTCGAGTTTCAAGACCTATAACATAAGTTTTGGCTGTCCACTAAACATGGCGACGTCTACGCAGGGAACCGCCAAGACGCCAGGACCGCCAAGTCGTGTAGGAATAGCTGGCGGTGTTCCTGTTCTAAACACGAGAAAACGATCCACTAAATCACACTAAGCAACACGAAGGTTTCCTTGGTTTAATTTCGTGTGGTTTCGTGGATCGTCTCTAACCGCTAAAGCTGAGCGCAAAGCTGGGTGTTTGAGACTGCCGTTTTGTCTGGTCTCTTGGCGTCCTTGGCGACTTGGCGGTTGATATTCCCTTGTCCAGGTCGCTTGCGAGTCTGGGCCTCCCCAACTCAGATGACCAAAAAAACTTGCGTATCGTTCTAAGAGCGCTAGAATAGGCGCCAAAATTATCGCTGTTGAATTTTCCCAAGAAAGTATTACACGGTTCGCGACGAGCCCCTGAACCTGCATCGGGGCATCGGGGCCTTGGGCTGCTGCCTTACGCCGCATTTTTCAATTAAGGAGAGACAAATGAGAATTAAGCACTTGGTCGCAACTTTGCTGGTAGGTTCCCTGATGGCTCCGTTATCCGTTTTTGCTCAAAGAAAAACGAGTCCGCGCGCCGCTGGCGAAACGCGGTCGGCCGCCCCTCTGCCGCCCATCAATTTCACTGAGTACAAGCTCAAGAACGGCTTGCGGGTCATTCTTCACGAGGACCATTCGACACCGATTGTCGGTGTCAATCTTTGGTATCACGTAGGCTCAAAAAATGAAGTTCCCGGAAAGACCGGTTTCGCGCACCTGTTCGAACACATGATGTTTCAGGGCTCGAAGAACTACGACGACGACTATTTCAAGCCGATTCAGGAAGCCGGAGGCACGATAAACGGTTCCACAACTCCCGATCGGACAAACTACTGGGAATTGTTGCCGTCAAATTTTCTCGAACTGGCTCTCTTTATGGAGGCCGACCGGATGGGAAGCCTGCTTGACGTGCTCAACGAAGCGAAGCTTGCTAACCAGCGCGACGTCGTCAAAAACGAAAAACGTCAGAATTACGATAACCGTTCCTACGGTTTGGTGAGCGCGAAGATTAACGAGACGCTTTATCCTCCGGATCATCCTTATCACTGGCTCACCATCGGATCACTGGATGACCTGACAGCGGCCTCACTCGAAGATGTGAAAGACTTTTTCCGCCGTTACTACACGCCGGCCAATGCCAGTCTGGCAATTGCTGGTGACTTCAATCCAGCCGAAGCTCGACGCCTGGTTGAGAAGTATTTTGGCAAGATTGCGAGCGGTCCCGCCATCACCCAGCCAAATCCGCCACACCCCAGGTTGACGGAGACAAAGCAGATTTCCATGCAAGACCGGGTAGCCTTGCCACGCATTTACCTGATATGGCCCACGCATGCCTCGTACGACAAGGACGAAGCGCCAACTGATGCGCTGGCGAACATCCTTGGAGGCGGCAAAAGCTCGAGGCTTTACAAAGCTCTGGTGTATGACCGTCAAATTGCCCAGGACGTGTTTGCCGGGAACAACACTCAAGAGATCGCCGGTCAGTTTCAGATAGTGGCGACCGCGCGACCCGGTAAGACTACGGAAGAACTGCAGAGCGCTATCAATGCGGAGGTTGACCGAATCAAGAAGGATGGGCCAACCAGCGAAGAAGTGGAGCGCGCCTACAATGCTCGAGAGGCAGCTTTCATCTTCGGCATGCAGACGGTTGGCGGCTTCGGCGGCAAGAACGATCAGCTAAACCAGTATGCAACATTTGTCGGGAAGCCAGGATACTTTCAGCAGGATCTTGCTCGTTATCGCCGCGTCACGGCCGACGACATCAAGCGCGCGGCCAACACCTACCTGATTGAGCCGCGGTTGATAGCCACAGTGTCGCCGCGAACGAAGGAAGCTGCAAGCGATTCCGCATCGGCCCGAACACAAGCTCCGGCCCGAGCTGGATCCGGTGCTGCAGCGGCGGGTTCATCTGCTCAGGAAAAACCAAAGCGTTCCACCCAGGACGCAGACAAATGGCAACTACCAGCTGCCAAACCTGATCCACGGTTTACCCTTCCGCACATTCAACACCACAAGTTATCGAATGGTCTCGAGGTGGTAATCGTGGAGCATCACGAGCTGCCGCTAGTCAATATGAATCTGGTGATTAAGTCGGGCGCTGCTGCTGATCCGCAAACACGGGCGGGCCTGGCGAGCATGACGGCAGACCTGTTGGACGAAGGCACTAAGAAGCGCAACGCACTGGAGATTTCGAATTCGCTTACGGACATCGGCGCTCGGCTCGGTACGTCGGCTGACTGGGACTCCTCGTCAACGAACCTGGTTACGCTAACCAGACATCTCGATAACGCTCTCGACATCTTCTCAGATGTTGTAACAAGTCCGGCTTTTCTTGACGAAGAGTTAAAGCGATCGCGCGTGCGCAGGCTGACCACTGTCAAACAGCAGCGAGATGACGCGAACGCAATCGCGAACATCGTCTACGCTTCGATCCTCTATGGCCGCAATCACCCGTACGGACATCCCGCGATCGGTGACGAAAACTCACTGAGCGCTATCGATGCATCCGACGTGCGGCGCTTCTATGAGACTTTCTACCGGCCAAACAATGCAACCTTATCGTCGTTGGCGATGTAACGCCGGCAGCGATTCTTCCGAAACTCGAGCGATCGTTTGGGGGCTGGCAGAAAGGCGACGTGCCCGAGGTTGAAATTCCGGCTCCGCAGGGTCGGGAGGGAACCGGAATTTATATTGTCGACCGGCCCGGCTCGGCCCAGTCTGTGATCAGCATTGGACAGATTGGTGTGGCGCGGACAACGCCTGATTACTTTCCGCTGTTAGTGCTAAACACAATGCTGGGCGGACAGTTTGTTTCGCGGGTCAATCTGAATTTGCGCGAGGACAAAGGCTACACCTATGGAGCGCGCACCTCTTTCGATTACCGCCGCAGTCCCGGACCGTTTGCGGCTTCGGCGGGAGTCTTTACCAACGTAACAAAAGAATCGGTAGCCGAGTTTATGAAGGAGTTGCGAGGTGTTCGCGGCGAGATCCCGATCTCGCAGAAAGAACTCGAATTCTCGAAGCAAGCAATTATCAGAGGATTCCCGCGCGGCTTCGAAACTCCCGGCCAGATGGCGGGACGCCTCAGCGACGTCGTGCTCTATGGGCTGCCGGATGATTACTTCAACAGTTACATTCAGCGCGTGCAGGCAGTCACGCTCGCGGATGTGCAGCGGGTTGCCAATCGCTATCTAGATCCCTCACGCATGGCTATTCTGGTTGTCGGTGATCGTAAAGTCATCGAGCCAGGACTCCGATCATTGGAGACCGTCGGCGCGACGATAACTTTCGTTGACACGGAAGGTAAACCGGTTGCCGTCAGAACTGGAAGCGAGGGAGGCGCGAATCCAGAGAAATAGAGATTCAGCGCTCCTCATTTGGTTAAAAGACGATCCACGAAGTCACACGAAATTACACGAAGAAAAGCTTTGGTGTTATTTAGTGAGATTTAGTGGATCGTTTCCTTGCCTACAAAATGAAACACTCCCCCGCTACTTCTGATCAATCCGCTGGTTTAGCCCGCCGGCTTGGCTTGTTCGACGCAACGATGATCGTGATGGGCGGGATCATCGGCTCCGGCATCTTCATCAACCCTTACGTTGTGGCCCGGCAGGTTAGCTCGCCAGTCCTGATCCTGGGAGTCTGGGCTCTGGGCGGATTGATTGCTCTTGCAGCGGCCTTCATTTGGTCGGAGTTGGCAGCGCTTCGCCCGGAGGTCGGCGGCCAATATGCGTATCTTCGTGAGGCCTTTCATCCTTCAGTTGCGTTTCTCTACGGCTGGGCCCTCCTACTGGTTATTCAAACGGGAGGCATGGCCGCAGTTGCAGTTACGTTTGCGAAGTACTTTCTGCAACTAACGGGCTTGGCAATGGCCGAGTGGCTGGTTGCCGTACTAGCACTCGCAAGTCTTACTCTCATCAACTGCCTTGGTGTTCGCGCGGGCAGCACGGTACAAAGTTTCTTAATGGTGCTGAAGATTCTGGCGATCCTGGCACTCATCTTCTGTGGTTTGTTGTTGACTGGCTCATATTCAGAAGAGACCGTGAACCCATTGCCGCCGCCTTCGTTCAATCTGCTCAGTACCATTGGCGCTGCAATGGTACCTGTGCTCTTCGCATACGGTGGCTGGCAAACCGCTAGCTTCGTGGCGGGCGAGATACGAGAGCCCAGGAAAAACCTGCCGCGTGGTTTGATCATTGGCGTAACTGGAGTTGTGATTCTCTATCTGGCTGTCAACTTTGTTTGTCTGCGTGTGCTTGGTCCAGCGGGTCTTGCCGCTACAACAACACCAGCCTCAGACGTGATGCGACTAGCGCTGGGCCAAACAGGGGCAAGGGCAATCGCTGCGGGTATAGCTATCTCGACGCTCGGGTTTCTGAGCCAGGGCATGCTGACCGCGCCACGCGTCTATTTTGCAATGGCGGAAGACGGCCTCTTTTTCAAAGAGGTGGGCCGCCTCAACGCGAAGACAAGAGTTCCCGTCGTGGCCATAGCGCTGCAGGGGTTGATGGCTATAGTGATCGCCCTTTCGGGACGCTACGAGCAAATTTTGAACTATGTGGTATCGGTCGATTTTATTTTCTTTGGGCTGACGGCGCTTTGCATTTTCGTGTTTCGCAGAAGGCAGGGAGCAAGGGACGGCCGCTCAGACCGCATTGCCGCTGTCCCAGGCCACCCAGTTAGTACTGGCTTGTTCGTGGTCATATGCTGGCTGGTGGTAATCAACACAATCTACAAGTATCCGGAGAATACTCTGATTGGATTGGCAATTCTCGTGGCGGGAATTCCCGCGTATTTCTTTTGGCGACGGAGACAGGGATGACAAGCGTAGCGAACCGCGCGAGGGGCTCCGAGTATATGCATTGGGCTAAGACGCGCTCGAGCGCGCGCTTCAATCTCGCTATCAGCGGGCTGGGAAATCTTAGCTTGGCGGAGCTCGGCGTAGACATCGATGAGATCCGGAAATTGGAACTAACTCGCGGTGGCGGCTACGGCTACGAGCCATTGCAGAAAGCGTTGGCCGCGAGATTTGGCGTTGACGTTGACTCGATCGTTGCGGCCACGGGTACTTCTTTGGCGAATCACCTGGCAATGGCAGCGCTGGTGAAGCCCGGCGACGAAGTGTTAATCGAACGTCCCACCTATGAGCCTTTGCTCGCACTCGCCTCCTATCTCGGCGCTGAAGTGAAACGTTTTGATAGGCGCTTCGAAGACGGCTTCCGGATCCTTCCCGCCGAGTTAGAGAGAAACATCACATCGCGCACCCGCCTGATTGTGATTACAAACCTGCACAATCCCGCCGGAGGGCTAACCGATCAGGACGGGTTGCGAAAGGTAGGTGAGATCGCTCGGCGTGCCAAAGCGCGCGTGCTGGTTGACGAAGTTTATCTGGAAGCACTGTTTGAACAGCGGCCGCCGACGGCCTTTCATCTCGGGGATGAGTTTGTTGTCACCAGCAGCCTGACAAAAGCCTTTGGTCTAAGCGGGCTGCGCTGCGGCTGGATCATCGCTGAGCGGGATCTGGCCGAAGAGATCTGGAGACTGAACGATCTCTTCGGCGTAATGGCCGCGCATACGGCCGAACAATTAAGTGTCATCGCCCTCAGACGGCTCGATCAGATCTCTTCTCCTGCTAAGGCGCTGTTCGAGGCAAACCGCGCTCTGGTCAATAAATTTCTGGACTCGCGTGCTGATCTCGAAGCCGTAAGACCCGAACATGGCACGATCGTTTTTCCTCGCTTGAAGCATGGAGAAACATCGAAGCTGATCGAACTGCTAAGAGTAAAATATGAAACGTCTGTTGTTCCGGGGAGTTTCTTTGAGATGCCGGGCCACTTCCGGTTGGGATTTGCCGGCGATACGGAGACGTTGGCTGGTGGATTAGAAAGGTTAAGTGACGCTTTGGATGAGCATGCGAGAGGTTAATACTCTCTCTCGGTAGTCCTTCAGTCTGTTTTGCTGTTCAAGCACTTAACTGGGACCGCGGGCGTCCTCGTCCGCAATGAGCGCGAAGCGCGAAAGTCCGTTCCAAGCAAAGCAGTGTCTGAAAGCAGTTGGGCGGTGACGATGCCAAGCGGACGAGGACGTCCGCGGTCCCAGTGAGGAGCTTGAGCAATTCTTCCGAAATGATCCAACTCCCAAACTATGGCTTGGCCGGCATCCTCGTCGCCACAATGAGCCAGTCGTGCACCCTTTCGGCGGCTTCGATCCCGGTGGCTTCAGCGGTGATCCTAATGGGTGGGCCCTTGGGCCAGTTGTCTTTTCGGGCTTTGGCGCCGCCAATAGCCTGATAGTAGACCTTCCCTTTGGTCTCTTGCTTGCCGGAGCCAGGCAAAAACACAAAGTACTTGACTTCCAGATCTGGTGAGTTAAGAACGAGCCGGCCTTCCTGGAGGTTATCGACCTCGAACTGCACAAAAACGACCAGCGCTTCTTCCTCTTCGCGCGCGCGCAGGATAGCCTCCTGGCGTTTCGTGTCGCCAATAGACATGCCGCTAACATTTGTGAACTCGTTCAACCGTTTGATAAGACTGGCGTAGATGGTGTCTTCGCTGGGCTGATGTTTTGAGGTGAACTGCCTGGCAACCAAAATCCGTACAGGATGCTTAAGAGTGTGGCTGCTTGGTGGAGCTACTACCGTGGGAGGGACCTCAGGCTCGGTTTTGGTAGTTGTGCCGGCTTTTGTCGATTGAGGTGGACGCCTTCCAGACTGGGCCAGAACGGACCAACCCAGAATCAGGAACAATGGAACTACGACAATGGCGTTGCGTCTGGCAGCTGACATCGTTCTCCGTCGGGGAATCGAGAACTTTTTGCTCTGGCTTAAGATCTCATCGGAATCGTCATGCAGTGCTCCGTAATTCTTCCTGTGATGAGAATTCCCGCCTTCTTGTTGTCATACGTCAATGGATCAAATTCGCAGCCAAACAGGTAATGTCCTAATTTGAAATTCTGATCAAGGTTGCGCGATCTTGGCGCCACTCAACTACGGAACCTGGAGCAGCGACCGGATGCCGGCATTCAATGTACGTCTTAGAGTTCCTTGAGTTGAGCCTAGCATCCGGTCGCACAGCACCGCAATAAAGGTTGGTCTCTCTTGACGTCCCTGGTTATTGTCCACCCGTTGCCTTGTCAGATATCACGCTTTCTACGACCTTGAGCAACTCTTCAGTCTTGGCGAGCCCAAAGGCCTTCTTCCAAAGGCCAGTCGCTTCGTTGCCAATAATGAAAATGTTCAAATGGTCTTCTCTAATTGCCACATATTGACCCAGTTTGTTGAGCGCAAAGTCGACGTTTTCCTTCTTGCCGGTAATGAAGTACCGGCCAGGCTTTGCATGGAATCGATCGGCGTACTCCTTCAGTCTCTCCGGCGTATCAGTGATGGGGTCGACCGAAATCGAGATCAAGTACACCTGTCGGCCCATTCGATCGCCCATCGCCTCCTGGATCTTCTCCATATTGCGATTCATGGGAAGGCACGATCCGTTGCAGGTTGCGAAAAAAGAGTTGATGACAACAACACGCCCCTTAAGCAGATCGCTGTAAAGGCGCATCTTCTCGCCATTTTGATTCATTAACTCGACGTCAGTGAAATACTTCTGGGCCGGTGATTGTGTTCCTTCGGTGACGGCCCCCGTTTGCATCGCGGGGTGCCGAGTGACTTTTGATTGCGCTTCCGAAGCTAAACTGGTTTGCGCTTGACCGGAAGTCGCTGAGAGGATGGCAATCGCAACTACACTAAAGAAAGTCTGCCTCATCAGGTTTGAGCCTCCCACGAACTAAAATCGGCTTTTAGGTCAAACTGCGTACCGCCTCGCGTGCGTAGTAGGTAAGAATGATGTCAGCTCCGGCCCGCTTGATACTAGTCAGAGTCTCCATCATCACGCGCTCCTCATCAATCCAACCGTTTTGCGCGGCCGCTTTGATCATCGCATACTCACCGGAGACGTGGTAGGCGGCAAGCGGCAGGTCGAACCGATCCCGAACCATCCTCAAGATGTCGAGATACACAGTTGCAGGTTTGACCATCAGCATGTCGGCCCCTTCAGAATAGTCCAGTTCGGCTTCGCGCAGGGCCTCACGGGCATTAGCCGAGTCCATTTGGTATGCACGACGATCACCAAACGCAGGAGCGCTTTCGGCCGCTTCACGGAAGGGACCATAAAAAGCGGATGCGTATTTTACCGCGTACGACATGATGGCGACGTCTTCAAAACCCGCGCCGTCAAGCGCCTCACGGATGGCGCCGACTTGTCCGTCCATCATTGCCGACGGCGCGACGATATCCGCGCCGGATTCCGCCTGGCTTATCGCGGTGCGTGCCAGTAGCTCGAGCGATTCGTCATTCAAAACTTCGTTATTTCTCACCACACCGCAATGTCCGTGAGATGTGTATTCACAGAGACATGTGTCGGTCATGATGATCAACTCAGGTGCTAAGCCACGAATGGCACGCACAGCCTGCTGCACAATTCCGTTGTTGTCATAAGCGCCTGATGCGATTTCATCTTTTGTCTCAGGTAGTCCAAAGAGGATCACTCCACGCACGCCCAGGTGAAGCGCGGCAGCGGCTTCTTTCGCAATTTCATCAACAGACAAGTTGTGCACGCCGGGCATGGATGTGACTTCGCGCCGCACACCCTGACCCGGGCAGGCAAACAGCGGCAGAATGAGGTCCTCCGGCGCCAGCCGGGCCTCGCGCACAAGCGAACGCAGTGCTGCAGTTCGTCTTAGGCGACGGGGGCGGTGAATGAGATGTGGCATGTGCGTCCTTCAGGAAGACTCAATTGAGAGCGCATAAAGGAGAAGAATGATACCCGCGAAAGAATTGGCAAGGCAAACTGCCATGGAGCGCGGGCATCCTGCCCGCACTTCGTCTTTTGCACTGGCATCCGGGTCTCCTCAGCACTGAGTACTATGC
>JBOGOU010000269.1:0-11144 GCA_050748205.1 Pyrinomonadaceae bacterium
GGTGCCGAGTGTCAGGTGCCGGGTGTCAGGTGCCGGGTGTCAGGTGTCAGGTGCCGGGTGTCAGGTGCCGGGTGCCGGGTGTCAGGTGCCGGGTGTCAGGTGCCGGGTGTCAGGTGTCAGGTGCCGGGTGCAGATAGGTAAAACTCTAGAAAGCCGGTTGAGACCAGACGATCTTAGTACAACGACATTTGTTGGACCAGACATCGGCGCCCGGCACCTGACACCCGGCACCCGGCGCCCGGCACCTGACACCCGGCACCCGGCACCCGGCACCCGGCACCTGACACCTGACACCCGGCGCCCGGCACCCGGCGCCCGGCACCAGCTATTCTTATGGCTTCACTAACCTACATGCAGCTGCTCCGCAGTAATCGCTCGTTCAGGCGATTGTGGGTGGGGCAGGTCATTTTCGGAACTCGGCAACTGGTTCAACTTCATTGCCGCGCTGGGATTGGTCCGTGCGGTTTCGCATGCCGCACCGGAAGCTACTACGATCATGCTTATTGCGCGATTACTACCCTTCACACTATTCGCGCCGCTTGCAGGAGCATTCGTCGACCGTTGGTCTCGACGCACTGTAATGATCGTGTCGGATATTGTCAGGATCCTGGTGGCGCTAACCATGCTGCTTGTTCGCGGTCCCGAGGATCTTTGGATTGCCTACGTAGCAACGGCCGCACTTTCTTTTTTCGGTGCTTTTTTTGAAGCTGCGAAAAACGCCGCCGTGCCTAACATCACGGGAGATCGCGATCTGTTAGCGGGAACCGCATTGATGTTTTCGTCGCGGTTCTTGTTGATGGCCTTCGGAGCGGCGCTTGGTGGTTGGACTGCGGCGATCGTGGGTTATCAGGCGGCCTTCATCGTCAATGCATTGTCGTTCGCCGCTTCAGCATATTCGATATGGTTAATCCCTGATCGAGAAACAAGAACCTCAGAAGCTGCTGAGTTCAACGAGAAAAAGAAAGGCGGCCCGAGTTACTGGTCAGATATACGTGAGGGTTGGTCCTACATTCTTAGCCATCGCCCGGTCGCCGCCATTCTGGGAATCAACATTTTGTGGGCCACCGGAGGCGGCGCGATCAATCTAATTTCCGATCGCCTCGGTGGCGTCGTGTTCGCCGGAGAACGTGGTATCAGCGGTGATGAGGCTGTAGCAGCACTCTATTTCGCGGCGGGCTTAGGCATGTTTCTCGGTATGATGATCGCGCGCCGGGTGGGCACTTATCTGGAGGTCGTCGGAGGGACTGCGGCTTTCATAGGCTGGGGCCTGGTGGTTCAGGGCTTGATCTTCGCCCTGGTCGGGTTGATGCCCGCTCTGTTGCTTGCCTGCGTGTTTCTTTTCGTGTCGCGGATCTTGTTGGCTGCAGAATTCGCCGTCCAGGAGACTCTGTTGATGCGTTTGGTGCCAGACAATCTGCGCGGACGTGTCTCAACTACCGATCGCGCCACAGAGCTTCTTATTTGGAGTTTTTCGACGGCGGTTGCCGGCTGGTCGTTGAAAATGATTACGCCACGCACACTGACGATCATTTCAGGGCTGCTCTCTACAACCTCTGGAATGGTTTGGTTGGCGCTGTTTGCTGCGCGCTGGTTACAATTGCCTAGAAGAGCGGTGTCTGCGAGTGATCCAGGCGACGGCAGGGTGGTTTCCATCCCGTTAGAATGAGATCAACCACGATCGACTGTATTTGAGCGCTTAGAGAAAAGAGGGGGCGCACCGGTTTGTTTTACCGGTGCGGCTTTAGGAGATTCGCGGAGTCTTAGGCTTCCAGACGCGAGTGGATCAGCCTGCGAATGCGGTCGGCAAATAGAACGTCGATCTTTCGCGGCTCAATCACTGCCGTAACTTCGCCCGGCCCCCACATCGGATGAATCATGACCTGACCGGTGCGATAGGTCCGGGCCATGTCATATGGCTCGCTTTGGACCGACTTGGAACGGGATCCGGTCAGCTTGGTACCGCTCGAAAAAGAACTGCGTGTATTACATTTCGGACAAGTTACGCGTGAGATCAAACCGCGCTTGGTAACCGAAGCGACTACGTGTCCGCGCTCCTCGCCGCATACCGCGCACAGTTTCTCCACGCGATCGCCTATCGCGTAAGTCTGTTTTTCCATATGTCCCCTTTTAAAAGTAAATAGTGAATAAGTAAATGGTAAATGGTTGCTTCACTCACCATTTACCCTGTAATCACCAACGCGGTGCGCGGTCGTTGCGACCGCCAAAATTTCTGCCCCCACCTCCACCGCGATTACCGCCAAAGCCTCGGCCCCCACCGCGATTGCCACGATCTTCGCGCGGCCTGGCCTCGTTAACAGTTAGGTTGCGACCGTTCAAGTCCGTACCGTTGAATTGCTCGATTGCCTTCTGACCGTCTTCCTTCGAAGCCATCTCAACGAACCCGAAGCCCCTTGAACGGCCTGTGTCTCGATCTTCAACTACAGTAGCCGACTCCACCGTGCCCGCCTGGGCGAAAAGCTGTTGCAGATCGTCGCTCGAAGTCGAGAAAGAGAGATTGCCCACATAGAGTTTGATAGACATAACAGTCGTGTTTCCCTTCTCCTCCGGAAGAGAGGAGCGTTAAGAGAAGCTTCGAATCAATGGTGGCTTCGATAACGGTGGCAGCGAAGGCGCGTTCGGATGCTCAGTGAGCAGCTTCTTCAGTTTTCATAGCCCGCTCTCTTGCCATCTGGACGCCTGTGCCATTCTGAGGCTGGCGCATCACCGTTGACGCCTGAGAGAAGGAGTGAACAGAAGTAATAATGCACCATCGGAGGCGGCCTTTGCAAGTTTGGGGTAATGGGTTGGTGCGCAGTGAATGGCTCCAACTCATGGAGAATTGACCCCAGATTTTTCCGGTGAATCGCGGATCAATCCACAGATTCCGGAGGCTTCACCAACTCAAAACTCAACCCGCGGCCCACATGCAAAACTGGCACAGTCCATGTGTTGAACGCGTAATCTGTGGGATTGTGCTTTTGATTTTGCGTATCTCCTCGCGCTTACACAACTATTACACACGTCCGGGTGGCGAATTGGTAGGATGACTGTGGCAGTTCGCATCGAAGGATTGCGACTGAATTCTAACGCTGGAGTTATCATGAGCACGAGCACAAGGACCATCACTAATATACCTAGCGGGACACGTAATCATCAGCAGCAAAGTAGCATCAACTGGATTACAGCAAGCTTTATGATCATTTTCCACCTGGGAGCCATCGCGGCACTTTTCATGTTTAGCTGGAAAGCCCTGGCCGTCAGCGTATTGCTTTGGTGGATCTCTGGCAGCCTCGGCATCGGCATGGGTTTCCACCGGCTGTTAACACATCGTGGTTACAAAACGCCCAAAGCCGTAGAGTACTTTCTGACTTTTTGTGGCACATTGACTTTGGAAGGCGGGGCCATTAACTGGGTGGTAACTCATCGGATTCACCACGCCCACACTGACATCGCGGGGGATCCACACACGCCCCGCGATGGACGCTGGTGGGCCCACATGGGCTGGATCCTGCGCGGCACGGCCCAACAACATGAGTCAAGCGTCATGCAGCGCTATGCTCCGGACCTAATGAGGGATCCCGCGCATGTTTGGATGAATCGCCTTTATTTCGTTCCCCTGATTCTTTGTGGCATCGTCACGCTTGCACTTGGTGGTTGGTCAGTAATGATGTGGGCCATATTCCTGCGTGTCACCGTGGGACTTCATGCCACCTGGTTAGTCAACTCTGCAACTCATCTATGGGGTAGTCGCCGTTTTGCCACGCGAGACGACTCAACTAATAGCTGGTGGGTGGCGTTGCTCACCTTTGGTGAGGGCTGGCATAACAATCATCACGCACATCCCCGGGCCGCCAGACACGGGTTGAAGTGGTATGAAATCGACGTCAACTGGTATGGCATTCGCGCGCTCAAAATGCTTGGTCTCGCCAAAAGCGTTAGGCTAGTCGGAAAGGAACAAATAGCAGCGGCGAGGTCCGGGCTGCAAGAGTTGCAGAAAGCTGCCTAGCCTTGGGTCTCAAAGACCACCTGACCGCGTAATTTGTGGATTCCTTCCGCTCCCATCCTTTACAATCCTCACATGGCTGTCAGTGGTCGTCGCAAGTCAGTAATCTTCTCCATCACGCTCGGCTCGTGTCTGGTTACGCTGGCTATTGCCCTGAATGTCGGCTGGATCTTGCTCAACTGGCGCCAGGTCGCGCTGCTGGTTTTTGGCATCGTCTTCTTCCTCGTCATCATCGTCGGCCTGGTCCTTAACACGACCTTTCTCATACGCGAGATACGACGCAACGAACAACACGACGCTTTTATCAATGCTGTAACGCACGAGCTGAAAACGCCAATCGCGTCAATCCGCCTTTATTTGGAAACGCTTAAGACACGCAAACTGGACGAAATGCAGCGAGATAACTTCTACGAGATCATGCTCGCTGATAGCGACAGGCTCTTGCAGACTGTGGAGCAGGTGCTGCGTGCTGGACAGGCCGGACATCGTCGCATCAACCCGACGATCATTGACGTAGGAGAGATGGTCCGTGAGTGTCTTGATCTGACGCGTGTTCGTTACAACCTCAGTCCCGATTCGCTCAACTATGGCGAGTCAATGAACGGAGAACGAGCCCGCATTGCAGGCGACGCAAACGAACTGCGCGCGGCGATCTCCAATCTGCTGGATAACGCGATAAAGTACTCAGATAAAGACATCCACGTATCGGTGGAGGTTGCTACGATCGACGATAAGCGCGTGGCCGTGCGCATTGCCGACCACGGCATCGGTATTCCGAACGCTCAACTGAAACGGATCTTCAAGCGCTTCTACCGAGCCCCGGGTCTGTTCATGGCCCGCGTAAAAGGAACCGGCCTGGGACTCTTTATTGTTCGCTCAATCGTCGAGAGACACGGCGGCCGCGTCTTTGCCGAGAGCGCGGGCGTGGGACAGGGCAGCACTTTCACGATTCAACTTCCGAGAGCCTGAAACCATGAATACAGTGCTGGTGGTTGAGGATGAAGCACACCTTGCCGCTGGGTTGCGCTTCAATCTGGAAGCGGACGGATACTCTGTCGACACAGTCGGTGACGGAGAATCAGCTCTTTCAATGTTACTCGAGGAGCAACGTCCCTACGATGTGGTGGTGCTCGATGTAATGCTGCCGGGGAAAGATGGTTTTACCGTCGTGGCCGAGCTACGGGCCGCGGGCCAGTTTGTTCCTGTGCTGATGCTCACCGCGCGCGGACGACCGGAAGATGTGCTCCATGGATTTGAGTCCGGCGCCGACGATTACCTTCCCAAACCATTTGAGCTCTCCGTATTTATGGCACGGCTGAAAGCGCTGCTCCGACGGCGCGAGTGGTTTCAAAAAGATGCTTCGGAAAATGGTCGCTCGAAGGATAGCTCCGGAGGCGAGAGAGAAAAGTTGTTTTCCTTTGACGGGAAGACAATCGATCTTGAAGCGCTAGAGCTTCGCACGGACAAGCAGACCGTCCGGCTGACTCTTATGGAAGCGCAGTTGTTACGCTATTTGACCAAACACGAAGGCAAAGTAGTTTCGCGCAAAGCGATTCTGGAAGATGTTTGGGGCTTGAAAGAAGATACCGACACACGCGCGATCGACAACTTCATTGTTCGACTACGAAAATATATCGAAGACGAGCCCTCACGCCCTCGTCATTTACTAACCGTAAGAGGCGTGGGCTACCGGTTTGTAGCTGGGGCAAAGTGAAGAAACAATCTGTGGATTGTTATCCGCCGGCTGTGACAATCGACGCGCGCACACCGAGAAGATCAGAAAAGTCCTTTGAGTAGATCGCATTGACCTTGCGGATGCGACCCACGGTTTCCACCAGCTCTTCATTCGAGATGAAGCCATTTTCGGTGTGGGCTATGGCCCAGATGGGAATGTGCCCCGCCGTGCGCAGCAGATCTTCTACAAAGCCAAGGTATTGCTGCTTGCTTTGTACTTGCGCACCAAGCTTGCCGGCCCGTTGCCTCTCGAAGTCGCTCCAGAAGGCGTCTCCGCCGCGCAGCCATTCCTCGCGCCAACCAGAAAGCGTTCTAACCGAGGGTTCGGAAAGCAATACGGGCGTGGGCAAACCTAGAAACAACAAATCGGTATGCTGTCGCTCGGCAATGAAGGAGCGCACGTCATGATTCGTGCTGGTGTTCCGCAGTGAGTTGTCGTAAGGATTAGGAAGTAGCGCGGACATTTGGCGGAACACTTTTGATAACGATAGCGGCTCTCTTAACGTGCGCGTTTCTTTATCAAACGCCAGCACGTAATCACCAACCATCATTCCGATGGTCAAGGCGCTGGCTCGCTTGTAGGCCGAGTCGAGTCCCACGGCGTTGAAACGCACATTGTCCAGCCACCAGGCATCGCTCTCATTGAATGACTTTGAGAGCGATGGGTTATCCATCTTGTCGCGAGGCACGTAGGCATCGTGAAGCACGATGTCGATGTCGTCTTCGGTCAAGCGCTCTGAGGAGTTTTCCACCAGGGCGGTTGCTTTTGTGAAGGCCCAGATCATTGGGTCGTTAGCTGCGACACGAACATTCCAGCGCTTGAGTTGGACTGAGAGGTTCGGCTCGCCGGTGATGGGCATGGCGACGGACGTGAATTTGAGGCGGCGCAGCACCCCTAACTGGAAAGCCAGCCAGCCATTTGAGAAGCTTGCAGTTGCGTTGTAAACCATGTTTTGAACACCGGATTCCCGTATCGACGTCGGACGTCTGAAGTAAGCCGTAGAATCACTCCTTATACGAAGCAAAGAGGTCCCATTCAACCTTGTCTTGCGTGGTGGGAACATCCTCCGCGATGGCAAACGACTTCAGCTCCGGGATTGCGCGAAGCGACAGAAACAGATTCACGATGCGCGGGTCGAATTCTATGCCGGCCCATGCAGTTATCTCTAATCGCGCCTGTTCCTCAGTCAAGGCAGCACGAAACGGGCGCGTGTCGGTCAACGACGCGTACGAGTCCGCAACACGCAGGATTCGCGCGGCAAGAGGAATCTCCTCACCCCTCAGAGCGTCAGGATAACCGCTGCCATTCCACCATTCATGATGCCAACGGACCAGCAATTGTGCCGCGCGGTCAGCCCCCGCGCGTGCCGCCTCCTGCTCCCCGATAACGGGATGCCTTGAGAGATCGATCCGCTCTTCATCTGAAAGCGTCCCAGCTCGTGAAATGTAATCTCGTTCCATCGCCGCTTCACCCAGATCATGCAAGAGCGCTGCGATACCCAACGATTTGCGGTCTTGAGGCGCAAGCCGCAGGAGCTTGGCGATTTCATCCGCGATAGCGGCAATTCGGGTAGCGTGCGGGTTTGGGTAGCGCTCAAACTGATCGGAGGCGGCGCCTAGCTGCAGAAATGCTTCGCTGCCAACAGTCTCATTTATGGTTTGAGTAAGCGACATAGTTCTTCCGCCAGTCAGGCGCCGCGGTCAATCAAAACACTCTTATTTTGTCGTGCGTGCAGCTTCGAGCCTGCGGATCAGCTTCTGAGCATCCGCGTTATTCGGATCGGTTGAAACTGCGCGTTCGAGTTCTCCTTCGGCGCGCCGGAAAAGGCCGAGATCGCAATACAACTCAGCCAACATGACGTGGTAGGAAGCATTTCCGGGATCAAGCTTCACCGCTGCCTGAAGCTCACTCTCGGCGAGCCGGCGCTTACTCTCGTCAGCAGCCAAAGCCCGGCCATAATAGGCACGATAACGCGCGTCCTTCGGAGCGGCTCGCGCCGCCGCCGCCAGGTTGGTAATCGCGATCTTAGCTTGTCCTTGCTGCAGCGCCGCGAAGCCTTCCTTAAAGGCCTTCTCAGCGCGCTCCAATTCATCGCTTGCTGAGGCGGTAAATCCCGCGTCTTTGGCCCGTCGCGAATCCTGACTGGCTTTTGGGGCAGACTGCGCAAAGTGCCGGGCTTTCTCCTCAGCAGCAAGCTTAGCGTCGTAACCCGCCCGCCGGCGTGCATCAGTCAGTGTTTCGTAAGCCTGAGTGATTCGCGCGAATGCCGATTCGATGTGCCCATGTAATAGCTCAGCAGACTGCAAATGAAACCTATCGGGATGGTAGCTTCTCGCCAAAGCATAGTAGCTGCTCTTTATTTTCTCGCTCGGCGCAGTGGTACTAACGTCCAAAACCTCATAGTGGTTGGTTGCGTTATCAAGTCTTGCCAGAAACCTGTTGAGGTCTTCCAGCCTTTCTTCCTCAGTCTGCTCGCTCTGGCTTGAGGGCGGCTCAGGCGGTGGCGCTTCTTCAGGTTTAGGTGCGCTCACGACACGACGCGAGGCCTTTGACTGAGTCTTAGCCAACGCATTAGACCGTTTCTCGCGCTCGACAAAGCCTCCCATGACGAGACCATATATGGTTCTGGTCGCCTCGGGTTCCGGCAGCCCGCTGAGTGCAATCAGCTCGCTCAGGCTTATGGGCCTATCGACACGCGACAGAACGAAGCCCTCGGCCGGCAAAAGCTCGTTGCAAATAGGCAAGTCGGCAACAGGTGAGATTAGCTCATCAGCGGCTAAAAACCGCTTTGCTGCAAACTCCGGCTTAATCTTGCGAGCCGTCTGCAGAAGCAGGCCCGGCATGTCTATTTTTACGCGCACGGAATCGCCAAGGTGACTGCGGTCGTCAAACTCCCAGGTACCTTTGGTCCACAGCAGCATTACCCTCAGGAGATCGCTGACCTGACGCGCAATTAGAGATTCGACCGCTTTAGGATCGATGATACCTTTGTCGCATAGCGCCGAAATCAGCGACGCATCCGATCCGTGCCTCCCTACGGCCGAAAGTTGCGTTTCCGAAACAAGTCCCTGCTTCTTGAGGTACTCAGCGAGTCGCAGTTCGCGGGCATTTGAAGCCGCGTAAATGATCTGGCCCGCGTCAAGATAGACGGCGGCCTTGACACTCTCGTGCTGCAGCCGCACGGTGCCGGAGAGACCTTTCGAAGAGATCTCACGCACGAGTTCGGCGAGCGGCAGATCACTTAGTTGGCCATTCATGAGCGTTGCAAGCGATCAGGGTCAACTCGCTGATAATTGACTCGCGAGTGTCGGGCTAGAGCATCATAGCGCACGAATCAGGGAAAAAAGAAGCGGGGCTTTTGACACTTGTCCCACCGCGCTCTATATTGAAGGCCCCAAACAATTTAGGTCATCTGCATTAGAAGATTGCCCGGGCGAGGTGTGTAACACACACTGTCAACACTATGGGTCAGACGCTCAGTAACAACCCAACTCAGGACGAAGGTAATGAGCCGGGTGAAGGTATGAGCGCAGTATCAGGGTCGAACGAAAATGAACGTGTCGAGCAATTAATAGAAGAGTTGAAACTGCGGTCGGCAGAGCTGGAAGAAGCGAACCGTGAGCTACGACGCGTCTCGCATTACCGCTCTCTTTTTCTTGCGCGCATGTCCCACGAACTGCGCACGCCGCTGACCTCGATTCTCGGCTTCAGCGAAATCCTGCTCGACCAGGAAGAGTTAACTGAAGCACAGCGTCGATTCTGTAAGAAGATCCAGGATTCAGGTTTTCAGCTTCAAACCAGTCTGAATCAACTGGTAGACCTCTCGCGTTTGGAGGCAGGCCAGACGGAAGTCTTCTTGCAGGAGTTTTTGTTACGCGAGACGCTGCGCGAGTCGTGTGCCGCGCTCGCACGGCCCGCTCAAATGCAGCGCGTAAGCCTGGAGTATGATCTTGCGCCTGACGTGACCACAGTCGTATCTGACCAGGGAAAGTTACGCCAGATTCTCTACAATTTTATGGGTTGGTCACTTAGCCGCAGCAGTCCAGGACAAACAGTGAGCGTTTACGCGGACTTGATTGATACCACTTTGCTGCGACTTCAGATCGATGACTTTGGCGAGCACGTGGCGGATCTGTCAAGAGTCTTTGATCCCGAAGAAACCACTGCGACTCACGAGGCAAACATCAATGAATTGGGCATCATCATCGGTCATCGTCTGATTTACAAGATGAACGGAAACATAACGCTTCAGAACCGTGATGCCGGCGGCTTGCGGGTCCTGATTCAATTACCGGCACGTCCCGCGAAGGGATAGCACATGGAAGAGATCCAGATTCGCGAATGCGCGACGATTGAGGAACTCGATCACTGTGTAAAGCTGCAAAGCGAAGTTTTCGCCCTGCCCGATCTTGAAATCACGCCGCGACGTCACTTAATCGTCTCGCGCGAGGCAGGAGGTTGGACGCTGGGAGCATTTGCGGGAAACGGTGATGGCCGGCTCGTCGGATTTGTACATCATCTTGTGGCCGTTCGTGGCGCAGATGAGATCACTGGCTACTCTCATATGATGGCCATTCATAAGGATTACCAGAATCTAGGCCTGGGGGCGCGACTCAAATGGGCGCAGCGTGAACGCGCGTTGGCTGAGGGAAGGCGTTTCATTAGGTGGACGTGGGAACCGATGCAGTCACGTAACGCGCATTTCAATCTAAATCGCCTCGGTGTTGTTGTGCGCACTTATGGGGATAACTTCTACGGCACAGACTATGTCACTGATCCGGTCCAGAAGTCCCCAACCGCAAGAGGTCTCGCAAGCGATCGACTCATCGCCAGCTGGGAGCTTTCGTCACCGCGAGTAGCCGAGTTGGCCGCAGGTGCGCCCGCGATTGCACCGCCTGATCCCGATGCCAGAATCGAAATCCCCCCGGATTGGAACAATCTGCTTCAGCTGGATCTAAACGATGCTAAACGGGAGCAATCAAGGGTTCGCTCAGAGTTTTTGCAAGCGTTCTCCGCAGGCCTGGTATGCGCCGGGTTCGATCGCACACCGGCGCACCCCAGCTATCTGCTATACAATAGCCCGAAGCCCTAATCAGACAGTAGACGCGGCAGCTTAGCGCTGGAGTCGTTTGGAAGCCGGGACCGCCCAAGAAAGAAAACAACCTGGTCAAACAATCATGACCTTGACTCGCTTCGATCGTTACGTCGACCGCCACGCGCGAAATTTCGTGGAGCGTTTGCAGACCTTGTGTCGCATGCCGTCCGTAGCGGCGCGTGGAACCGGCATGCGCGCTACGGCTGAGGCGGTGGAACAAATGATGCAGCGAGTAGGCATTGGCACAAGAGCATTCAAAATGGGCACCGGCTACCCCGTGCTTTACGGCGAATGTGGTGCTGGTCCAGAGA
>JBOGOU010000270.1:0-2597 GCA_050748205.1 Pyrinomonadaceae bacterium
CGCCTGATGCGTTGTTAGCGAGACGAGTTCTGACTGTTGCCGTTTGATTTCTTCAAGCAGTGCCGGCAAAGCAACGCCCATCTCAGCAACGGTTAGCGAATAATCGTCATCTCGTTTGTGCAAACCACTCACGGCCGGAAGACTCGTTAACGCATCATCAGCAATCTCCTTTGTGACTCGGAATTCTATGATCTGATCCGCGCCAAGCGATTCAATCAGCTCGAGGGGCGTTCCCAGCGCGATGATTTTCCCGTGATCCATAATCGCCACGCGGTCGCATAGATGAGTCGCCTCTTCCATGTAGTGCGTAGTCAGGAGCACAGTCCCGCCTCCCTCACGGAATTTGTCGACCACCTCCCACAGCGACAGGCGGGCTTGCGGATCAAGACCAGTGGTCGGCTCATCAAGAAACAGGAGTTCCGGATCACTGACTAGTGCGCAGGCAACTGCAAGTCTCTGTTTCTGACCACCTGAGAGTTTGCCGACACGTGCGTTTCGTTTCTCTTCAAGTGCGACTGTTTGAATGACCTGGTCTACAGGGTGACCACGTTTATAGAAGCTGCGAAAAAGTCGCAAAGTCTCAACAACGGTAACCTTCTCGGCGAGCTGCGTTTCCTGCAACTGCACGCCGATACGTTCACGAAGTGCCCGGTCGTTATCTGAATAGCCGCCGGAGTTCCACCGTTGCCCAAGCACCTCCACCGCGCCTTCGTCCGAAGGTGTTAGGCCTTCGAGTATTTCCACTGTGGTTGTTTTGCCGGCACCATTTGGACCAAGCAAACCGAAACACTCGCCCGCAAAAACTTCCAGATCCAAACCGTTGACTGCAGTTACATCGGCAAACCGCTTCACCAACCCCGAGCACCGCAAAGCGACTCGTTGGGATGGGGGTGAAACTGATCGCGCTGTTGATATTTGGGGCGATGATGTTTGGGTCGCCATATAAGTTAACTTTTTGCCTGACCTTTGAGTTTCTCGATCTTGATCCTGATTATATGGATTTGACGTCGCGGTGGCATGTGGTGCGCGACTCAGAGTCCTGTCCCTTGACCACCGCCACGATCTGCGGTGATCTTGGGTGGCATGAAAAAATCCATGAAGACATCGCTGATCATTGTCGCGCTGGCGTTGCTCGCCTGCCTCGCGTGCCTTGTCTGGCTCGGATCGCGACCGGATGAGCCGTTCTCTGAGAGCATCTCGGGTACGTCCGGAGGCCCGGCCTTCGAGGTGCGCGTCGAGAGGCCTCGCATGGACCGGCCCTTCGGCGGGATCCTCCCGACCAAGCTCGAGGCGAAGCTCAGCCTAGACGTGAGAGCTAGAAGGCTCCTCGGACACCACCGGCTTTACCCGAGTGGTTTCATCAACTTAAACCTAGTAAACGGGCCGAAGTTGAAATACCACGCGGCTGAAGCCGGTGGTGTCTAAGAATTGCCGCTTGCCCACCCTTTTCTAGGTTGAAGTCCAGGAACGCGGCTGAAGCCGGTGGTATCTACTTGATCAGAGCTTGTAGCCGCCCAACTCCTCGATGAGTAGACGAGCGTGGCAAGTTGGAATGGAAGAAGGAGTTCCCAGTCTATCTGCGAAAATCCGCGGCTGATTCTTTGCCCCTTTCGGCGAATGCTCAATTCCACAGTATCGTCGCGGAAAAAATCACGACCAGCAGCAGCGCGAAGGCGCCAGCGAGCGCTCGTCCCCAATGTCGCGAGTGCTGGTTTTTGTGTTCCTCATGGTCTAACACGGCTGGCTCGTTAAGCCAGACCATATGTGTGTAGGCCTGCATCTCGTCAAGTCGCGAATGTACTGGAACGTGGAATCGATTGTAAAAGGGATTGTGATAAGGGTCGTGGATTTGTCGTGTCGGCTTCATGGTCTGCTACTCCTCGCTAATGGTACGCTGAAGGACTCAGCGCTGCGTTGTAGCCGCAAGGAGCAACGACCGTGCCGGACCGTGATCTAATAGAATTTTCCTGAGGTTTTAGGGCGGTGAGCGTGAATAAAGAGAAGCGTAAGGGCCCATTTACGGAGACCAGTACACCAACTCGGGCAGCTGGGCGAGGTCTAACGCTTATAACGTTAATTGGAGGAAAAACCTATGGCCGATGGTCATAGCAACACGTTACCGAAACCGGCGAAGCGCAGCAGGCGCTGGACCTCTTTTGTGGGGGCTCCTGCTGCAGGGCGAGTCGTTCGAAGTCTTCAAGAAGAAAACAATCCGGCTCATCGTCTGCGGGTTGAACACAACCAACATACGCTTCTCATTCACGTTTCGAATGAAGATGGAGATGGGTGGACAACAATCGCGTTGGACAGAGCCACAAGGGAGTGGTCAATCGCCCAACGCCGACGTCAGCTTGATGCGGCAATGGCTGCCTGTGAGCTACTCTATATTTGAGTTGCCAGCTGTACTTGTAATTAGGTCAGTACCACCGCGCGGTAGCGGGTGGGTGTCTCGATGAGTCTGCACGCGCCTACCTGGATTTCACCCCGTGAGGGGTGTGATGTTTATAGCAACAAGACCCCACAAAACTCGCGCGCTGTTCGGAGGGGCGGAATGATACGGGATGATACCTTTCACGTTGAGTTCCGCCCCTCCGAAC
>JBOGOU010000271.1:0-15705 GCA_050748205.1 Pyrinomonadaceae bacterium
ACGATGCGCTTTCCCGACGAGTTGCGTTCCCCTGCCGAAGTCGGTCTGCCAAAAAAGAAGAAGGCTCCACCAACAATGGTGCGGAAGTTTGAGACGTTGATCGGCAAGAAATCCAAGCGAGAATTCTCACCCAGGAAACTTGAAGATGAGGAAACAGCTCGATTACTGCAGCTTGTAAAGAAAAAGCAGGCCAAGCCAAGCAATGTCGTCTTGGTTAAGGAAAAAGCACCTGAAGAAGGAAAGGTGATCGATCTTGTGCAAGTTCTGAAGAGAAGTCTTGCCGGAAAAGCGAAATAAGCATCGATACCGAGTGGCGGGCAAGTGGGAGTCGAACTCTAAGACAAGCAGGTTGACACGTTAGCGTCTGCCTACCGCGTAATCCACGAAGAGCAGGGTCTCAGCGCTAAATAACATTCACATGCCGCCGCCTCTAGCAGTTTCCGATTGAGTATGCGGATCAGTCCGCGACGATTCTCAATCATCCCGCTCATTCGAAGAGCATTACAGGAACTTGTAGTTCCTGCCCGACGGGTGTTCAGCCGATAGGCAATCTCTTCATGCGTCAGCGGCAATGGCTCTCCATTTGATCGGTCATGAATCATCAACAACCAGGTCGACAAGCGTTCATCCAGTCTATGACTGCCATTGCAGACGGCCCTTTGCGAAAGCTGTATGAGGAGCACGTTCAGGTATCTCAACAGAGCCTCTTGCACAGCACCACCGAATCTTTGGAAGCGTCGTCAGTCATAGCCGACATTCCTTATCCGGAAATGACCTTGATTGTCTTGACCGGCCCAAGAACCTGCGGACCCCGTTCTCGGTTTTTTTGGCGTGTGGGGAGGCGCGGACAGGGGGTTGAACCGCAAGTCTAGTTCAATCCAGGTTTCATGTATAGCGCTGAAGCCGCTGATAATTGTCACCGCTTGGTACCTATCGTACTGCCAACGATTCACGCTCAGAAGAAAGTTGCACCTCATTATTACAGGCGGCTGAATGTCGACGACAATCGACCAGTGGAACCTGACGCTTTACCCGACCTTCGGCTTTCTTCTGAACTTGAAGGTTGACTCCAATTCAGGTCTTGCGGGCCATAGCTTTTCCAACACTGTTCCCAGGATCCAAAGAATCGCGGCAGTCCCCGCGGTTAGCACCAGCCAAAACTTCCAATAGGAATCGAACGTCTGTTCCCATCCTGAAGCCACCTTGTGAGAGACATTCACGTTCAACTCCGCAGGGGTTATTAAGTACGAGACTAATTGAATGACTAAATACCAACCGAGAGCGTAGACCCAGGCCGTTCGATCCATTCTTACTTTCCTGAGCGCCACCATCCCAACGATGATCCCGCCGACGTGCGCCAACGTGGATGACAGAAACATGCCCCAGGCTAGCGCCACATAAAATATCCAAACGCCGAGACCCGGGATCATCCAGATAACTGCAACACGAATCAAGCGGGTCTGATTGAGAAAGAACCCTATCGCCAACAGGAGATTGCCGATATTGCACATCCAAAGCATGTGACCCAGCTCGTTGATCCTCCAGTAGTGAACCGCCTGAGCGATAAAAAACGCGAGTGGAAGAAATCCAAGCAAGCGAAATTGAAGAGTCGCTGTCGTGTTAGAGGCGAACGAGGAACTTGAGTTAGTGGGGGATTCCTTCATAAGCCCTTAAATGCCGTAATGTTCTGGCCGCATCGTCTTGATTCTCTGGCAGGCCGGTCACTTCGCCCGCGTTCCCAGTAGGGAGCTTGAGCCAATCCCCCAACTGACGACTCACTACCGATCACTTACGGGGATAAAGAATACGCCCGGCTCATGATATGCTCACGCCGTTTGCAACTTTCGTTTTAGAATAGCATTCGGCATCAACGATCCCGAAAGGGTTTGTTCAGTCAAGTCGCTCGACAATCATCGGTCCTAAAATGCCGACGTTAGACAATCTGTTAGGTAAGTCAATTCCTGAACTGAAGGCGATCTTTATCGATCGTGCTCGACCCGTGCCCAAAGGACTCGTCGAAGCACTCGAAACTGACGCGCGCCAAGGCGCTCATCAGCTGGCAAGGCGAATTCGCGAACGCAGGCGCAGCAATCGTGCCGAAGGCCAGCGACTGCATTCGCTGCTGCGATTCGAAATTGAGCTGTGGGACGAAGGCTACAGCTTTGTCGCTGGAGTGGATGAGGCCGGAATGGCGCCACTGGCCGGCCCAGTCGTTGCCGGCGCCGTAATCCTTCCGCGCAATTACAAGCTTCGTGGGCTAAACGACTCCAAGAAGATTCTTGATCAGGAAACACGTGAGGAGTTAGCGAAACAGATCAAACGAGATGCCGTTTGCTGGGCTTTCGGTTTTGCTGAAGTTGAGGAAATAGATAAGATCAACATCTACCATGCCGGACTGCTCGCAATGCAGCGAGCGTTTCGGGGCCTGATTTGCCCTCCCGATTTCGTGCTTGTCGACGCCCGCCGGATCCCCAACTGCCCTACGCCTCAGCGTGGGATTGTTCGCGGTGACGCCCTCTCCGCGAGCATCGCCGCGGCTTCGATTATTGCCAAAACCACACGTGACGCCCACATGCTCGAGCTTGACCGCACCTATTCGGGCTATGGTTTTGCTTCGCACAAGGGTTACCCGACACCCGAGCATTGCCGGGCCCTCAAAGAACTGGGAGCCCTACCCATTCATAGAAGAAGTTTTGCGCGCGTGCGCGAAGTGCTGGGTCTCGATCCGATTCAAACCGGCCTCTTCGATACGCCTCCTGAAACCAGCGCCGACGCTACAACAGCGCAAGCTCAATAAAGAAATGTGTGTATTTCCGAATAGTTAAGGCATCACCTTAACTTATGTTCGTTCCATGGCGCTTACTGAATACAAGAAAAAGCGGAAGTTTGATAAGACTCCTGAACCAGGCCCGAAGGAAAAGCGGACCCGGACAGGCCGACTTTTCGTCGTGCAAAAGCACCGGGCCACTCAACTGCACTACGACTTTCGCCTCGAGGCTGACGACGTGCTGAAGTCCTGGGCGGTGCCGAAAGGGCCTTCACTTGATCCCACCGTCAAACGGCTTGCCATGCAGGTTGAAGATCATCCAGTCGACTACGCCAAGTTTGAGGGAGTGATTCCGGAGGGTGAATATGGCGGCGGCACTGTGATGGTCTGGGATTATGGGACCTACAAGCCCGAAGGCACAGACAATGTTGAGGAGGCATTACGCAAGGGAGAGTTAAAGTTTTCCCTTAACGGTAAGAAGCTGCAAGGTTCGTGGGTACTTGTCAGAACTCGGGATCGCCAGTGGCTTCTAATAAAGCATCGCGATTACTACACCACGACCGAGGAAGTGACGGATTTGGCGCCGGCATCAATCCTCACGCGACGTACCTTAGCCGAAATCGCGGAGGACGAAGGGGGCAACGTCAAGAAAGCCGCGACGGGCGATCCAAGGAGGATTCCACCCCGGACTGGAGTGAAGCGCCGGAAGGAAGGGAGCAAAAAGAAAGTCTGGCACAGCAAAGGGAGTTAAGGTTTTCCTTTTAGTTCACTCTGTCCCCAACAAGCCTTCATAGGACAACTTCCCGTCAACAATTCGCGCGGCCGTTGTGAACGGATGCGTTTCTCTGTGACTGACATCGATAATATGAACCACCTGTAGGCCGCTCGCTTTCAGATAGTCTGCGATCAGACTGCGATGGCAGCGCCACCAGACAGCTTCCGCGCACATGACGGCCGTTGGTTTCTCGCTCGTCAACTCAAGCAAGGCTGCGATTCCCTGTTTGAAATCCGTGGTCTCCATGTGATCGGCGTAGGCTCGAAACGAAGCGTTTCGCCACGCCGTATTCCGTGAATTAGGCAAGGGCCGGCGTCGGCCGCCCAAGCCCGGCAAGTGGTGGTAGGCAATTCCGGCGACGTCAAGCGATGATGACAATTGCACCTTGTTGAATTGCGGATAGCGGCGGGAACCCGGAAAGCTACGCACATCAACCAGATTCCCGATCCCATTGGTGGTGAGAATTTGCTTGAACTCTTCTACTGGGCGCGTTGAATGGCCGACGGTCCAAATTGTCTGTGTATCCGACTGAAGCGGTTGAGTCAAATCCATGATGCGAAACGTTAACAATAGCGCCACGGGAAAAAACGGGTAACCGGGAAAACGGGAACAGCGGCGAGCAAGTAATCAGGTAATACCTTAGACGTCGGCAAGCAGACAGTTGAAGTGTTCTATTAAATCCGAAATGCTTTTTCCCCGTGTCCGTGTTCCTCTGTTCCTCAGGCTCGGTCTCCCTGTTCGAACCTAAAGATATGCATCAAGTTTGAATCTTCCTCGGTTGGCCAGCAGCGGCTTCCAAAGATCACCTATCCGGCGCACTCGCGCCGGAACGTTGTCAAGCCGGAAGTCTTCGATCTTCACGCCGCGCTCCAGCTCGCTCCACTTTACTGGCGTCGACACCGACGCCCGCGGGGTGGGCCGCACTGAGTAGATCGATGCAAGCGTCCGCCCCCAGGAGTTTTGATTGTAATCAACCAGCACCCTTCCCTTAGGTCGCTTCGAGACCTGATACACGGCAGTGAGTAACTCTGGCGCCTGTCCAGCGAGCGCGTGAGCGAACTCTTTTGCAAAAGCCCAGACTTGCCCCTGCGTCGGTCCGCGCACAATAGGGACGTAAACGTGGATACCCTTCGATCCGGTTGTTTTACCGTAGCACGGGATCTTTAACGACTCGAGGGCCTCGCGGATGAGAAGGGCCGCTTCAACAACTTTCTCAAAACTTGCACCCGGAACAGGATCCAAATCAAAGTGAACATAGTCGGGCCGATCGACGTCGTCACAGCGCGCGTACCATTGATTGAGGTCGATGCAGCCAAGATTGATGACCCACAGCAGTGACGGAACATCCTGAATCATGGGGAAGTCAATGATATTTCCGGATGAGTGTTCAATGCTGCAGATTTCGATCCAATCAGGACGGGGTTCTGGAGCCCGCTTCATAAAGAAGAATTCCCCGGCGGCTCCATTAGGATAACGCTTCATCACCATAGCTCGGTCGGTCAAGTGGGGGAGGAGCGCAGGAGCAACATCGGCATAGTACTGAATCAGGTCCCGCTTCGTGATTCCCAGCTCCGGCCAGAACAACTTACCCAAGTTCGTGAGCTTCACGATCCGCCCGTCTACTTCCAATTCAATTCCCTTGGCATTCCTGGGAATCTTCACCTGTGGCGGTTTCGCTGCGACCTTTCGACGGCCCGGCGCCCTACGCACTTTCGCTGGGTGGTAATCACGTGAAGCTGTTTTCGCTCTGGCCATTTATTAAAGTATTACCTTAACAAAAATAGTTAGCGATCAGGGCTTAACGAGGTCCTCTAAGAGAGAGTCTGCTGGGATGAGGTAAGGGATGAACTGATTCGGACTGTGAGGAGCTGGCTCCGGAGGTTGAGAGTCTGGTTAAAGTATAACCTTAAGTTATTTTTCGCCAGCCGGGCGTTCTGCATCTCGCGAAAGCTCCTCCATTTCCTTTTCAATGGCGCTGAGCCCCTTCATCAGGATCTCTCGGTGCGCGCTATGACGGGCCCGCTCCAACTGTGACAACATTCGCGAACGCGACAGTCTCAGCGACTCCAATCGCTGCCCGCGAACGCGGGCTTCAGCAGTGGCCTCGGCTCTGGTCTGGGCGTCCGCACGGTCCTTCCCTTCCTCGATCTGAGCTTCAACCGATTTGCTTTCCCATCCGCGCGCCACGCTTACTCTCCACTTCCTGAAGGGGATGTTGCGGTTTGAAAAAAGTGGCACGGGCGCTTCGCCCGTGAGTCACACGCTAAAATGCGCCTGGCACACCTAACTTTACCACTGCGAGGGATCAAATGATGGTGCCATCTTTAACAACAGAGTTCTTCGGGACGATGATTATTCCATCTCGAATGTAGTACGAGCCATCTTCGGCATCTGCATTTAAGTTCCCCGCCTCGTTCAAGAGCCTTACGTTGCTGCCGATGCGAGCGTCCTTATCGATGATTGCGCGTTTGATTATCGTACCTTCCCCAATGCCAATGCGAGGTAATCCACTAACCACATCATCGTGCATTTCTTCGATCGTTTGATAATAATCCGCGCCCATCATGAACGATACATCGAGGTGCACTCCTTTCGAAATCCTGCTCCTCAGGCCTACCACGGAGTTTGTTATAGTAGCTCCACTGATGATGCAACCTTCGCTCATGATCGAATCGTGGATCTCGGAATGCTCGATCTTTGATGGCGGCAAGTATCGCGCTCTTGTATAGACCGGCGCTTCGGCATCGAATAAGTTAAATTTCGGAATCTTGGAAGCAAGGTCCAGATTGGCTCTGTAAAAGGCAGTGATCGTTCCAATGTCTTCCCAGTAACCATTGAAGCCGAAAGCCTGCACGTTGCGCGACTTGATCGCGCCTGGAATCACTTCCCTGCCGAAATCGATCCAGTGTGGATCGTCGGCCAGAAGTTTTTCCAACTGGTCATACTTAAAAACATAGATTCCCATAGAAGCCAGGAACGGACGCGCCCTGGCCTCCTCCGGACTCAGGCCGAGGCTCGTAGTATCAACGCGCATCGACTCTAACTCATCACCCTTCGGCTTTTCCTTGAACTGAATAATACGTCCGGTCTCATCGGTTTTTAACAAGCCAAACTCACTGGCAGAAATCGGATCGCTGGGAATAACCGAAACCGTGACGTCCGCATTCGTCTCATGGTGGCGGGCAAGGAAGTCACGATAGTCCATGCGATACAGATGATCACCTGAGAGTATGAGCAAGGTATCGATGCCCCAGTCGCTGATATGCGGCAGCACCTGGCGAACTGCATCAGCGGTGCCCTGAAACCACTGCGGGCTTTCAGGAGTCTGTTCCGCAGCTAGGATTTCCACAAAACCATCAGAGAACTGTGAGAAGCGATAAGTCTGGGCTATGTGACGATTGAGCGAAGCGGAGTTGTATTGCGTGAGCACGAACATTCTCATCACGTCTGAGTTAATGCAATTTGAAATAGCCACATCAACCAGGCGGTATTTTCCTCCCAGGGGAACGGCGGGCTTCGAGCGCTGCTGAGTAAGAGGGAAAAGGCGCGTTCCGGCGCCTCCGCCGAGGATTACTGCGAGCAGTTTGCGGCTTGCGGGCATTCGTCCGTATTGACTGTAGGAATTGAAGAACTGTAGCGAGGATAGACGGAAAGCTGGTGAGGTTTCAAGAATAATTGGAATTTATCTGCAGATTACGGCGGGGCCTCCGCCGCAAATCAGGGTAGTTGCCCCGAAACAATCCGCGCAATCTGGGGATGAGTATTCGGATCCTCAATAAGCTGCGGCGCCTGTACCAGACGGTCTACTGCCGGCAGCTTCCTGGGCAATCTTTACGCCTACGCTGGCACCAATACGGGTGGCGCCGGCCTCAACTAACTTGCGTGCGTCTTCGAGTCCTTTGACTCCACCAGAAGCTTTGATCCCAAGTTCCGATCCGACCGTTCGACGCATGAGAGCTATATCGGCCACCGTTGCGCCGCCCTTCGAGAAACCGGTAGAGGTCTTTACAAAGTCGGCGCCGGCTTTCTTCGCCGCGAGACAAGCCCGCACTTTTTCGTCATCGGTTAGCAAGGCCGTCTCAATGATCACCTTGCATGTAACTTCGTATTCGTGAGCAACCTCTACCACGGAACGAATATCGTGCTCCACCAGGCAATCGTCGCCACTCTTCAATGCGCCAACGTTTATCACCATGTCCACTTCGCGCGCGCCATCAAAGATTGCGCGCCGCGCCTCGTAGGCCTTGACGTCTGACAGTGTAGCGCCGAGTGGAAAACCGATGACGGTGCAAACCGGCACGCCGCTTCCTCGAAGATTACAAGATGCAGCGCGCACCCAAGTTGGATTCACGCAGACTGAAGCGAAACGATACCGCGCAGCCTCTTCACAGAGGCGTTTGATGTCTTCGTCCGTCGCTTCTGGTTTCAAGAGCGTATGATCGATGAGTTTGGCCCAATCTCTTGCTGAAGCGGTCTCGCCCAGCACCAGCCCTATACGCGAAGCTCCCGCGTCAACCACCCGATGCATTCGCTCAGGACATCGGTTGAAACACTCTGAAGTGCAGCCGCACAAAGCGGCTTGATCCGTTCCATCGCCGTTGAGACGAGCGACAATTGCATCCGTGATCTGCTCGATAAGGAGTTCCAGATCGCCATTGTGTGAGCTGTTATTGGTCATTGGCAGTTCAGGGTTTATGGCTACGGCTTCGCTCCCTCATTCTACCACGCTCTCTCACAATCAATCTGCCATCACGAATCAACACTCGTCTCCCACAGTTAGGAAGGGGGCAAGCGCAGCGCGCCCCCGGAAAACACAGATCGAAACAGAGGCTTTCCAACAATTATTTGATCGGATCAGTGTTATCTGCGTTAATCTGTGGCCTTTAGTTTTTTTATAGCTTCAACCGCGTGATGTGTTGACCTCATCCCCTATCGCTGATACTGGCGCTCGATTGCTTCAATCTTGGAAACTCTCCTGCGGTGTCGATCTTCGCTAATTTCAGTCGATAACCAGGCATCCACTATCTCGCGCATCTGCGCGCTGGTTATAGTCTTACTACCAAGGGTGAGAACGTTGGCATCGTTGTGCTCGCGTGAGTTACGGGCAACCGCCGCGGAATAACATGCGGCTGCACGCACGCCGGGAACCTTGTTTGCAGTCATCGCGCTACCCACGCCTGCACCGTCGATTATGATCCCTAAGTCGACAGTTCCGTCGACCACGGCTCGTGCCACGGCATGAGCGAAATCCGGATAATCGACAGCCTCTTCCGAGTTCGTGCCAAAATCGTGAACACGATGACCTGACTCAGAAAGAAACCTCTTAAGCTCTTCCTTCATTCCAAAACCGCCGTGGTCGGCCCCGATGGCAATCATTCTCGAGGTCTTGGAACTCCTTCGGGGTTGTCGCCGAACCAGTTCAATCTTCTTCTCGCTTACGATGTCCGCAGCAAGCGGTGTCAACCGGGCGCCCTGGGCAATTTGCAAAACCGACCCTGGATCCAGCCCCCGGACGTCATCCTCGGTGATGACGACCTTCGACGATTCGTCCCGCGTCACAATTGTCTCAAGATTTGATTTATCAGGGGCTATGTCAATAAAACGACTCTCAGTCTGGGAATTTAAGGCATCCACTGGAGCTTCCGCCGTCGCCTTGTCGAGGACGTCGCGGACCAGAGCGCGGATTCGGTCACGGGCAGATTGATCGTCAGGCATTGTTATTAAGAAGCTAACCCCTCATCTCGAAGGTCAAGAAGCCTTCCGGCCGCAGCCACGATTCTTCCAGCGCGAACTGTGAAATCGACGCGGCCGACATAGATGCCACTTTTTCCAACCTGAAAAATCAAAGTCTCGTCACCGGAGGGCTGCTTAACGCGCACAGGAATCTCCATGAACGTATGCGTGTGTCCGCTGGCAATGAAATCGATGCCGTCCACTTGCGCGGCAACCTGCGAATCACCAACGACGCCTTCTCTGGGCTGAGCGTAGTAGCCAAGGTGTGTCATGGCCACCACGATTGAGCACCGCTCAGGTCCGCGCAAGAGCTTGACCACTTCCCGTGCGGCTCCGACCGGATCTCTGTAAGTAACTCCTTTGAAATTCGCGGGCGTGATCAAACCTACTGGACTAATGCCCAAGCCAAATAAGCCAACACGCACACCACCAACTCTACGAACGACGTACTGTTTGATGCGGCCTTCAAGCGGCGTCCCGCGCACATCATAATTCGCTGAAACCAGGTCAAATTTTGCGAACTTTAGAGCGGCAGCCAGTGCGTCAACGCCGTTGTCGAATTCGTGATTGCCAAGTGTGCCGACGTCGTATCCAATCTCGGACATGGCCTTGTATTCGACCTCGCCCTTGTAGAAATTGAAGTAGGGCGTTCCTTGAAAGACGTCACCCGCGTCGATCAGCAATGTGTTCGGGTTTTCCTTGCGCACCCGCCTAACCAAAGTTGCGCGCCGTGCTACGCCTCCCTTGCCAGGATATTGCTTATCATTGGATGGCACGGGATCAATTTGAGAGTGTGTATCGTTGGTATGGAGAATTGTTATCACTGTCTGGCGAGGCACACGGCGCGTTGCCGCAAGAGACTCCCAAACTCCGCCGGTTGTCAGTCTTTCGTTGTGCGAACGAAGCAGGAAGGCGGCGCCAAATGCCGCAGATCCAGAAAGAAACTTTCGTCGAGTTATCATTACGGCCTGGTCTCCGGGTTGGGCGCGTCTGGACCAATCTGGACAAACCGTCCGTCCGATGTCACCTTGATCGGACGACCGGCCGAGGTTTCTGCTTTCACGTAATCCATTATCGCGTCGCGTATGGTTACACCCAGCGGCCTCGCGTTCTTTCCCTCCTGTAGAATCGCATAACTGCCGCTGCCAAGTTTCAGAAGATAGTCTATGGTGACGATTGTATAGATTGCTTTCGGATCTATAGCTATTTCCTGACCCTGGCTATCAAGCAGATTAGCGCTGACAAGCTCGGGTCGATTCTCGGCATTCAGTCGATACTTAATGCGCGCTCCCGATTGTGCGTCCCGACTCGCAGTAACCACTCCCAGGAGTTTGAAGAGCTGCTCGCCGGTCAAATCGATTTCAATAAGCGCGTTTTCAAACGGCAGCAATTCGAAGATATCCCGTGCCCTTAGCTCACCTTCCGCGATCGTGTTCTTGCGCAGGCCACCGCTGTTGGTGACGGCAAGCAGGACGGGTTTGCCGAGTTTCGCGCTCGCATAAGCTCGAATCCCATCAGTGACAAAGTTACCAAGGGAGCCGCCGCCAATTCCGGTCTTACTTAACTCTCCTTCTAGCCTTCCAATGACCACTTCAAGTGCGCGCACTCTTGCGCTGTAAGGCTGCAGCATCCTTTCGATTGCCGGATCATCAGGGATGCCGGCATCAATGAGCGTTTCGCTAACTCGGCCCTTAACTCCTGGCGAAACAGTCGTTGTAGCTGGCTTGCGCGCCAGGGTTCGCTTGCGTGGGAAAGTCTTCTTGTTTGCGGGCGTTGGCTTGCTGGGGGAAGTTGGCTCGATCGTGCAGGGCTTCTCGAGCTTGGGCGCACAAGGTTGAATCGGCTGGGTCTGCTGCGCCGATACTCCCTGGGCACCGATCACTAGCTCGCTCAAAAGGATTAGAGTGGCAAGCCAGAAAGAGCCTAAGAGGCATTTCGCAAACGTTTCTGTTTTATTTGCGTTTGGAATCGACTTTAGCATTGACCTTAAGGGAAGAGCTTGCATAGTATGTCGCACCACAGGCTCTTACGCAAAGTTCAACAAAACGAAGGTAGTGTATTAGTTTGAACTTCTGTATTTGAGTGGCATCAACCATATAGGACATTACCTAAACGAGGATCAATCTCAATGATCTTCAGGAGATAAATTGGCTACGTCTTCCGCACAAATACCATCCGAATTTAGTAACCCCAATCTTGACGTTCTGCTTTCTGAAGAGCAGATTCAATCGCGCATTAAGGAATTAGGCGCTGAGATCACTCGCGACTACGCAGGACGCAATCCGCTGCTCATCGGCGTCCTGAAAGGCGCATGCTTCTTCCTGAGCGACCTCTTGCGCGCGATTGATACTCGTTTGGGCATCGAGTTCATGGCCATCTCGAGCTATGGTTCGTCGACTCGCACCTCAGGTGAGGTCCGGATTCTTAAAGACCTGGACGTTCCGGTCGAAGGGCGCGACCTCATTGTGGTCGAGGACATCGTTGACACGGGACTCACGCTCTCCTACCTGCTGGCCAACTTGAAATCTCGCGGGGCTGCCAGCGTGAAGCTTGTCGCTTTGCTTGACAAGCACGAGCGCCGCGAGCGCGACGTGGAGATCGATTATCTGGGCTTCCAGATTCCCGATCACTTCGTCGTTGGCTATGGCCTTGATTTTGCCGAGCGTTACCGCAACCTCCCATTTATTGCGGTGCTGAAAAATCCAGAACCCTGAATATCTGACAAGTGATTTACTGAGACCGCACCATTGGAGCGCGGACATCTTGCCCGCACTTGGATTGCAAATCTGACACCTTGAGGACACCTTCCATGAAGAGACATGCTTTGATTTTTCTCGGCGCAATCATTTTCCTTTGCGCAACGGGCGCTTATGCGCAACAAGATTTCTCGAAGGTTGAAATTAAAGTTGAGAAAGTCGCCGGCAATGTCTACATGTTGCAGGGTTCGGGAGGCAACATCGGGGTCTCTGTTGGCAGCGACGGTATCCTGATCGTCGATGACCAGTTTGCTCCTCTTGCCGACAAGATCAAGGCAGCCCTGAAGACTCTCGGCGAAGGGAAACTCAAATTCGTCCTGAACACACACTGGCACGGAGATCACACTGGCGGCAACGCCGTTTTTGGCCCTGACGCGCCGATTATCGCTCATGACAATGTGCGCAAACGGCTGGCGACAGAACAGAAATCGGAGTTCTTCAAACGCACCACCCCGGCTTCGCCAAAAGAGGCGTTGCCGGTCATCACCTTTGGTCAATCCTTGTCCGTGCATTTCAACGGCGAAGAGATTCGCGTAATTCACTTCCCGCACGGTCATACTGATGGCGACAGCGTGATTTTCTTCACCGACTCAAACGTGGTTCACATGGGAGATGATTTCTTTGCGGGCAGGTTTCCTTTTGTGGATCTGGAGAGTGGGGGCAATGTGGAGGGTTTGGTGAAAAACGTGGGAGACATTATTCCGAAGCTCTCCCCGGGAGTGAAAATTATTCCTGGCCATGGACCGACTTCAAGCGTGGATGATCTAAAGCTCTATCACCGCATGCTCTCGGAAACAACGGACATCGTGCGAAAGAAAATGGCTGCGGGAAAGACTCTTGCGCAGATTAAGTCGGAAGGTCTACCTGATGAGTGGAAAGCCTGGGGAACCGGATTTATCAAGACCGACATCTGGATCGAGACTATCCATCGGAGCCTTTCAAAGAAATAGCGGACTCTGGTCTTGGGTCTTGGGTCTTGGGTCTTGGGTCAGCTCAAAGTTCAAAGACCTAAGACCTAAGACCAACCAGTTCAGATCGAAAACTCTCGCCGGCAGATAACTTCAACCCAAAATTCTCTGCGATTGTTTGCCCGATGTCCGCTAGTGAATCGCGTGTGCCAAGATTCACTTCCGGCGTCGCGCTCTTTCCGTAGACCAGCAGCGGAGCGTATTCGCGTGTGTGATCGGTGCCTGGAAACGTGGGATCGTTCCCGTGATCAGCCGTAATGATCATCAGATCGTTCTCACGCATCGCAGCTTCAATCTCCGGAAGGCGGGAATCGAAATGTTCCAGGGCGCGCGCAAACCCTTCCGTGTCGCGCCTGTGTCCATAGAGCATGTCAAAGTCAACCAGGTTGGAAAAAATCAGACCTTCGGATTCTTCTTTCAACGCATGTATGGTCTGCTCGATCGATTGGGCGTTATTCTTCGCGGTTAAGTCCTGGGTCACCCCATTTGAATCATAAATCGAAGCAATCTTGCCGATACAAACCACGTCACACCCCTTCTCGGCCAGAGCAACTAGTAGATTCTCGCTTGGCGGCGGGACGGCATAATCGTGCCGGTTTTCCGTACGGTAGAACGCTCCTGGCTCGCCGAGGAACGGTCGCGCTATGACACGCCCAACTTTGTGCTGACCATCCAGCATGCGACGAGCAGTTTCGCAGATTTCATAAAGCTTCGGCAGGGGAATTACCTGTTCGTGAGCGGCGATCTGAAACACCGAATCCGCGGAGGTATAAACGATCGGCTTTCCTGAGCGAACGTGTTCGTCACCCAGCTCTTTGATGATCTCCGTTCCCGATGCGGGAAAGTTTCCGAGAATTCCGGGCACTCCAGTTTCTCTAATGAACTGATCTATGACCGGTGGTGGAAATCCGTTTGGGTAAGTCGGAAATGGTTGTTCGAGAATTATTCCGGCCATCTCCCAATGGCCAGTGGTCGTGTCTTTTCCATTTGAGCGGAGAGCACAGCGTCCATACGAACCGGCGGGTCGGGCGAGGGGCGGGACGCCTCGCAGCGGACGAATGTTGCCAAGCCCGTAGCGTTGCAGGTTGGGCAGCGTGACTGGGCGCGAGTCGAGTATATGGCCAAAGGTGTCAGAGCCGGCGTCGCCCCAATCCGGAGCATCGGGCATTTCTCCAATGCCGGCGCCGTCGAGAACGATCAGCGCAATGCGACTAAAACGGGTCTCAACGTTCATTATCGAGACGACCTCAACTAGGCCTAATATAACCGCCAAGACGCCAAGCACGCCAAGATTCAGACAGAGACCGACAGGGATCTTGATTGGTTCTTTTCTTGGCGCTCTTGGCGTCTTGGCGGTTGAATTCAGCTTTTCGGTGCGTAGTAGCCTTCGCGCGCACGAACTTGAGGCTTCTCGGGAAGTCCGCGCACTTCTACGCGTATAGATCGAAACTTGCCGTCGCGAGTTTTGTTTGTCGGGTAATAACCTAAACTGTATTGCGTGCCGATCTCGGTAGCTACTTGAGAGAACGCGGAGCGTGCATCCCCAAGTGTCGCGGCAACAAAGTTTCTGCCGCCGCTGGCTTTCGCGAGGTCGTTCATCTCTCTGCGCGCCAGGTTGTAAAGATCCCGGCTGATTTGCATTCGCTCAAATGAGCCCATCTGGCAAAAATTCGTAAAGTCTTCCGATTTGGCCCGCGGCACAAATATCGACCGGTAGCGCTGAAGCTGCTTGGCTGAAAGCGTCAGGCGGCCATCATCCTGACAGTCTTTAAGTAAGCGGTCTTCGACGAAGTCCTCTGTGTTCACCTGAATGAAGTAACACGCTATACCCGACCTGATCAATTTCGCCCGAGCAGCGCCGAAGTCAGTATCGCTTGCCGAGTCAACTCCATCCGTTAGCGCGACAACAGCGCGTCTGCCGCGCACCTCTTCACGCGCAGGCTCGCGAAAGATCTCCGTCACAATACGATTAAGTGAATCGTAGAAGGGAGTCCCGCTGGCGGATCCGAGGGCCTCAATAGAGCCCTGGAGCGACTTTCGGTCAGACGTGAGTTCGGAAAGCACGTCGACCTTTGCGACTTGATCGCTTCCCCTTCCCTCGGCTTTGAATGCAATGATTGCCACTCGGTCTCCCAGCCTTAAGCTGTTGATGAAGGAATTAGCAGCCTCGCGGATGAGCGAGACATCAGCTCGAGTGGAACCAGAGGTATCGAGCAGGAGAGCTATTTCGAAGGGCGCCTCGGTGGTTCCGAAGTTTGCTATGGATTGCTGTTGCCCGTCTTCAAAGAGAAGGAAGTTCTCCGGTCGCAATCCAGTCAACGGCCGTCCGGCACTGTTCGTGATGACTGCCGGCACTGAAACTAATTGAGTTTCGACGCGCACCACGTCGCCTTCATCTACATCTTCAGCGCCTGAGTTTGTTGAGTCTTTGGCGGCGGGAGTTTGATTCTCGTTTCCCGTAGCCCTGCGAGGTCGCTGTTGCTTTTCCTGGGGGGAAACCGCCTGTACAAAAGCCTCGGAAACACCCGCAAAAGCCAATAGCAGCAGGATAATGACGACGACTGGCTTTGAGGACCTCAAACTACGCCTCAATCTTCTTGATTGCATAACGATAAGATCCGGACCGAAGTGTTTCCATAGACTATAACAAAGGAACCGGGAAACGGGGAACAGGGGACGCGGCGACACGGGGCGTGCGGACAATAC
>JBOGOU010000272.1:0-7514 GCA_050748205.1 Pyrinomonadaceae bacterium
TTACTTATCAGCGCTGCCAAACAGAGCGGAGTCAAATACGACGCAGCCCGACTCCGATGGGCCATGATGTCGAGCGCTCGGTTCTTATCGGGATACGGAGCTGAGGCCCAGGGAGCCGGACTTCTGCAAGTTGATGCAGCATGGGAAGCTCTGAAAACTGCTCCGAATCCAATTCAAATCATGAGCCGCGCGCCGGTAAAGGCAGTTTTGAGTGAATATCTTCATGAGCCCAACCAGGGAATAGGTATTTATGAGCGTGAGGGATGGACGGCAGGCCAGCTTGGTCAACGCATGATCACCTTCACTCGCACGTCCGGTGACTCTAAACCGATCACATATTCGCTTCGCTGGACAGGCAATGATGGAACCTATCTCACGGCTCAGGAGATCACATTACCGTTGCGCGTCCCAGTTGAACTACCCGTAAGAATTAATCCAAAGACAATGGGGGTACACAGCGCAATCCTCAATCTTGATAGTTTAACGGCGCCCGCGATTTATCAAGTGCTGACCACTGTCGTTGCCGCGGAACAATTCACAGCCGCCAATCGATTTAGTTTCTCTCGCCCAGGGGAAGTAAATTGGCTCGACAGCCAATCATATTTCATTAGAGTACCCCCGGGCGTCGCAGCATTAAGGGTGGACATAAAAATTACTCAAGGAAACGTCATGCCTTCGTTAACGCGTCCTAATGGCAGATTTTATTACTCATTAGCTTTTGATCCCCGCCCGGTAAAGTTTACCGCTTATCAAACGGCGGGATCGTGGAGCCGTGTAATCGCTCGTCCTGATCCGGGCGTGTGGCAAATGACTGTCGACAACTGCGATATCTATGAGCCGGTACCGGACAGAAAGCATGACAACGCGCTATTTGCGATTACCGCGACTTTGATGGGTGTGGAGATTCATCCTTCGGAGTTAATGGTCAATCTTGCGTTGAATGGTTCTCGCTATAGCAAGACGATAAGTTTCCAAAATAAACTCGGGTCATTTACCGGCGGGCTTGCGGGTGGACCGCTTAGTAGCGTGTTCAGTGCATTACTAACATCAAATTGGCGAGACGGAACTGTCCAGTACCAAATCGCGATCCCTCCGGGTTCTACCAAACTTGGTGCTCTCGTCTCCGCAGGTTTGTCTGCTGATATCGACCTGTACTTGTTTGACTGCACCGGCAAGGAGTGCGTGCTTAAGGACTTCAGCAATGGCGCCGGATCCAATGAGCGGGTTGAAGTTGCGGCACCAGCCGCAGGATCATGGAAGGTATTGATAGATTCTTTTTCGCACCCGCGAAATGAAATCAGTTTCAACTACCGGGACTATTTTATGCACCCTGCTTTTGGAAACATCACTGCTAAGGAAAACTCCGGCAGGCATGACAATGGAATCACAGTTATGCAAGACGTGATCCTACAAGTTGACGCGTTGCCGGTAGGAACCAGATATGTAGCTGGAACGGTCGACGTACTTGGGTTAGCGAGTAGTAACACAGATAGTCAGCTCAAGAATTCGGAATCGAGCCAACCCGCTTACCCAAAACAGGCCGTCCTGGGGTCAGCCGATGTTGATATTAAGAACCAGGGGCGGGTGAGTACTAAACTTCAGTAGCGTCTGACTCGAGAACCAGGGTTTGCTCACCATTGAACACCACGCCTCCTTCCACCGTTGTTTGCGAGGAAAGCCCCAGGTCCCAACGACGTTGAATCCTGGGGCCCCTCATTAGACAACTACTCTGCGTCGGCAACGTAGGTGGCCGATAGCTGTTTGATCCTGGAAGGCGTTACGTCTTCCGAATTGAACGGGTCTAGCTCATCATGAATCAGATCCTCTGCCAAACCCATCTCCACGACTTCGGGTTCGTTGAAAGTCATTGGTCTATCCTCCTTTCCTTGTGTGATTTGCCCGGGAAGCTAAATCACGAGCCTGCGCAGGGCCGCGGACTTTCGCTACCTGGCACTAGCACTATTTGCTAGCTTTTTAGTCCACTGATTGGGCCCTCCTTGGACACTCGCTGTAGCAGCGCTTCGACGCACCTTTCCATAGTGATGCTCAATCGAGCGCAACCAAATTTCTATACAAAGGGTCTGGTAGACTGCGCTAATATTGAATTCCCAACCGTGCCGAGCTTGATCAAGTGCGGTATTCAGAGCCTTACGATCGACGTAGCCCCTAGAACAAATGCGCGCATCAGCGAGCATAGGCTTAATAACGGGCCACTGCCGTGCCAGACCTCTGCAAAAAGCCTCTCCCGTTGTGCCTTTGCTCTTGCGTTTGAGGACTCTGTCTGGCAAGAGATCCTTCAGAGCACGGCGCATCAGAGATCGAGTCTCAGAAGGTCGCAGTTTTTGCTCAACCGGAACATTTATCAGGAACTCGACGAGGGGACGATGCAGGAAAGGATAGGTTTTGTCGTAGCTGGAGTGTTCCCAGTATTCACCCCTGGCGATGTTCATTACGATGTATGAGATCTTGCTCGACTGCATACGCCGACTTGGAAGTCTGTAACCGAACGGATCCCTTGGGGGGAGTAAGCGTTCGCAAAGCTTCATTCGACTGACGAAGTCGCGATTCAACCACGGAAGAATAGGCATTCTCGTCTGGAATCGAGCATTTATTGTGTCAGGAAGCTGCGGCAGTAGAACCTCTTGCCAAAGAAGTTGCGCATAAGGCTTCATCAAAAGCCGGCTCCATATTTGCAGTTGGCGGTGGAGGAGAATGGGACGAAATTGAAATAAGAGGTCGGTGAGTTGAGGCCCTGGTTCGGGCGTACTCCATGTGACTTGGTCTCCGCCAAGGCCACTGAGTAGGACTCTTGCACCATAGTTTTTCATTTTTTGTCGGACCGTTTCGTGTATATCGGCAACGCACAAGCTCGTAACTGGTTTGGAGATGACGCATTCTTCCGGAGAAGCAAAATGAACCCAATGTCCGTTACCATTGATGTGAATACCTTTTCTGCCTCGCTCCTGCTCAACCACTTCGATAAATCTGCGGTCATAAAAGGTGGAGCTTTCATCGGCAATATACGAGAGCGTTTCAACTTCACTACTCTTCTTAATTGAATCCGCCATGCAAACTATCGAAGATGAGTCCAACCCTCCGCTTAACTCCGACCAGACTGGGCCATCTGCACGCAACCGGCATTGCACTGCTTCCCGGAATAAATGCAGAAAATGCTCTTCGTAGTCGCCGTCGCTCCTGTAGCGAATGTCACAATTCGGATCAGGCCTCCATGATCTTTGTGTTTTGAATTGTCGCGGGTTGACGGTTAGAGCATGTCCCGGCTCGACCGCATGAATGTATTGGTACGGACTGCTGGATAATTCGGGATAGAGAGCGAGACACCCTGCCACATAATCATCGTTTATTTCAATCCCGATAGCAGGCAGCGCCAAAAGACTTCCCAAAGTGGACGCCCAAATAATTCTGTTGTTGTTCTTATAGTAATAGAGGGTGCGTGAACCGAAGGGATCTCTTGCCAGGATGAGTGTCTTCCACAATGGATCCCAGAGCGACAGAGCAAAGTCACCAATGATCTTTGACAGGAAGCCCGTTCCCCACTCCTGATACGCTGCCATTATCAATGCGGCATCAGTCTTATCGAGATCCAATTGGTTGCCCAAGCGGCCAAGTAGATCGTCGCGGTTGTCGAGGCGTCCGTCCCACGAGAGCATGTGGCCGAAACGTGAAACCACTGGTTGACTCTCAACACGAGACTCGGAGTTGGTATGGAATGCCCTGTAAGCCATGCCAATGGAGCCGTCTATGATGTCGTTCCCCCCGTCTGGGCCACGCGCCGTCAACGCAATGCCCAGCATAGTAAGCTCAATAGGATCCACGTCTGGACCCCCGAGGTTGCAGATTCCTCCAATGGCACTCATAACTACCTCAAAATTGTCGCAGCATATGTCCTTTATTGGAGCGTTGCTTTCACCAGTTCAACACCGACCGAGTACTTGGAAAAACTTCTTGGCGTTCTCGTGATCATTGATCACTCTTCCCTCAACTTCGGCCCAGGCATGGCCGTAAAATGGCATCTTATGTACGCCGATAACCATGTTGGCAGGAACACCCAAGCTCCGCAGCAGACAGACCATCACTGCCGCGCGTTGCAGGCATAACGCACGCCTCGGATGCCAGGTGCATGCCCTATTGACTGCGTCGCACGCTCTTGCAATGTCCGTGCAGGGACTCTTCTTGGCTGCCAATTCCCACTCGCTGACAGCTCGATGGAATGAAGAAAACCCGCCAAGCTTGAGGATGCTGTCCATGATCAGAAGCAGAGCAAGCGCAGCAAATTTGTAAGCATCAAGGAACAGAATTGGCACTACTGACATTCGCGTAACGGCTGCTAACCTTTCCAGTAGCCTTGCGCGTACTTGTCCGGTTCTGTTATTCGGACCTGTTTCACGCTGCTGCAAAGCTTTTTTCTGATCCAGTTGCGCCAAAAGATTGTCAACAGCGATCTCGATACGAGAACCGTCAACACCCTCAAACTCCGGCAATAGTGCCTCTACAAATTCATTACGTGTCAGACCTGTCCCGCTCTCAGCCAGTTTAGACATCATCAACGCACCGGACTCATTGAGACAGAGGACTGTTCCTTGCTCGATGTTAAGCACGACGCAACCATCTTTCGACGCCGGCGAACAATAGACTCCGGACGCGATGTTGATTCTGGTCGAAACGTTAATCACTTGGGATAGCTGCCTTCATTGCGGATTTAGCCCACAAGATCCATGCTGGTGATATGACCATCAGCTTAAACTCCCGACCTGAGGCTTTCTTAAAAGGCCACCCGCAGCGGCTCGCGATTTTCAGCGAGCAAGATCACAGGGCATCCTCGGTTTGATCCGTCCCGCGCGGGTGGCCTTTGCGCCTGCATATTGCTCAGCGCACCTGTGCGATCGAGGCTGAGTGTGCCGGCAGGCGCTCTCACAAACATTTTTCTTGTGCCCGATAGATTCTTATAGGACATGCGGAGATCTCAGTGTGGGTTCGCGCTCCGTTCAATCTGTTCTGAAAATCGTCGCTTGCGTGAGGCTTGGGGGAAGCACTCCGTTGTGATCAACGCTTATGTGACCCGATGTGACCTATAAGACGTATACGAACGTATAGGACCCACATGACTTATCGGACGAACTCCTGATGGTCGGGCCTCCTCCTACGGTCGAGTTTTAGTTCGACGCGGAGTCTACGACCCACCCTCGTGCGTGCGAAAAAAAAGATCGTTTCTGCTTGGTATCCCAAGCGGCGTGTGTGTTTGCAGTGAGTTACGAGGAGGCGTTGAGTCTTAAGCACGACGATTCTTGCTTACAATCCCAAGCAGGGTGAGGAATTTCGGATTGCGGATTGCGAATTTAAAGAACTATCCACAGATTACGCAGATTACACAGATTCACACATACAGGCAGTCAAGTTGTGTGGTCATGCCGTAAGCCGAGGTGATCGCTGTGGACCGTGGTGACACCGGCAGCCCTCGCTGTTGAATCACTGAATCTGTGAAACAAGAATGCAGAATCTTGTTTTCGGAGCAAGAATTTTCCCTGATTTGCGGCGGAGGCCGCGCTATGTAATCTGCGGAATCTGTGGATTCTTCCTCGGTGATTTGTCCGTAGTCCATGTGAACCACGCGATCGGCCCATTGCATTGCGTAAGGACCGTGGGAAATGATGATCGTGGTTACATCTGTAAGTAACCATCGAGCCCGCTGAGAAGCCATCGTTCGGTGAGGGCATCCAAGGCAGAAGTGCATTCATCGAGAATCAGAATTCTTGGGCGCTGAAGCAGGGCCCTGGCCAGGGCCACACGTTGACGCTCACCATCGGAAAGGATGCCACCGGCTTGCCCGATGGAGCATCATGCTCGCAGCTACAAAAAGCCCTACCCAGCTCTTTGGATACCACCGCCGGCTTGTCCGGTGGAGCCTCATGCTCGCTGCTACAAAAAGCCTGCCCAGACTCTTTGGATACCACTGGCTTGCTCGGTGGAGCATCATGCTCGCTGCTACAAAAAAGCCTGCCCAGACTCTTTTGGATGCCACCGGCTTGTCCGGTGGAGCTTCATGCTCGCGCTACAAAAAGCCTGCCCAGACTCTTTTGGATGCCACCGGCTTGTCCGGTGGAGCTTCACGCTTGCTGCTATCCAACCTTCGACTCACTTTAAAAAAAGAGATGCCACCGGCTTGTCCGGTGGAGCCTCATGCTGGCTGCTACCCAACCTTCGACTCTCTAAAAAAAGGATACCACCGGCTTGTCCGGTGGCATCTTTCTCAGTGAGTCGAGAGCTGGAGTAGCAGCAAGCGTGAAACTCCAGCGGACAGGCGGGTTGAGACTCGCACTTACTGCTACTCAAAACCTCAAATTGATCTTGTCTCGAAGACTGGCTTGCAGCTACAATCCTGCAACCTCACAATGTTCCTTCAGCCTTACCAACCTCACGAACTACGTTTCGCCTATTGCTATCGTCTCTACCTGCGCTGCCGCACCTATCGGAGCCGACCGCTTTTGCCCTTGGTCGAACTTGACTTACCTATCTTGAATAGTCTCGTGTGCCCTTACGACATCCGGGTGCTCGAATGCGCCAGCGACCCCACTAATCTGCTCGTTTTGGCTAGCCTGGAACCGTCTGAGACGATCTCGGGTTGTGCCGGCAAACTGAAGGGACGAACCAGCAACTGGCTGCGGGAGGCTCTTCACCTGGAAGAACCGACCAACCTCCTTAGCAGAGGCTACTTTGCCTGTACAGTTGGAAAAAGCAGCCGCACAGCAGTCGAGCAATATCTTGAACAGCAAGCCGAGCATCATGGCTACAAACAGCGCCTGCTTCCTCCTGTTTTTGTCGAGCAATATGACTTGAGCCCTGAGGACGAGGCACGCATTTCCACAAAGCACGCGGTGGTCGTGGCGCAGTTTCACATGGTTCTGGCCACCTGGCGGCGCAAAGGGGTGTTCGGTTCGCACCAAGGTCGAAGAATCGCAGCCCAATGGCGCAGCTTGCAGAACGACCGGCGGATTGCTTTGCTCAAAGTATCCTTCGTCCCAGACCACGTACATATCGCACTGAGACTACATCCGTCAGTGGCGCCGGCAAATGTGGCCGCGCAGCTAATGAATAGCGCTCAAGAGATCAGCCAACGCGATTTGATATCGGCTGGGCTCGAGCGCTTGTGGCAACCTAGCGGCTATATTGGCAGCTACGGTAACTTAGCCAGTCCTCAGATTAGGAAGTACATCGACAATTGGCGCAGTTTTTAGGAAACCACCGGCTCGCCCGGTGAAGGTCTCATCTCTTCGCCTTACTAAAAAAGATGCCACCGGCTTGTCCGGTGAAGTATCACGCTCGCTGCCACTCTAGCCGTCGACTCAGTCAAAAAGATGCGACGGGCAAGCCGGTGGCGTCCTTTTCATAATCGGAGCTCAAGTAGCAGCCAACGTGATGCTCCACCGGACAAGCCGGTGGCGTCCTTCAAGCCGGTGGCATCTTTTCAGTAACTCGAAGGCTAGAGTAGCAATGAG
>JBOGOU010000273.1:0-1101 GCA_050748205.1 Pyrinomonadaceae bacterium
CATTTTTGAGCGTAATTTTCATGACATGCATTCAATCGACCAAGCACAAGACACAACAAAAACACCCTGCCTGCGAGAGGCAAGCAGATGCCTTCAGCCAGGTGGTAGGCGCGGACGGTCTTGAACCGTCGACCTCTACCGTGTCAAGGTAGCGCTCTCCCCCTGAGCTACGCGCCTATCAATCCGGAGGCGCATGCTAATATAGCCCTGCCCAAGGTGTCAAGAAACAGCCTTCCCCCCTAAAACCGAGCTAGACCGCGACTCTTGCAGCACTGACTCGTTACACAATCTTCAATGTCTCGAAGTTGATCCCTGCGGGAGCAGGCGGTGTCTTCAGTTTCATGTTTTCCAACGCTTCAACGACACGATCGGCGACCACGAGATTGCGATACCATTTCCGATTGGCAGGCACGATATACCAGGGCGCATGATCGGTGCTCGTGGCAGCCAGGACGGCCTCGAAGGCATCCATGTACTTCTTCCATAGTTTCCGTTCTTCGAGATCCCCTTCGTTGAATTTCCAGCGCTTTTCCGGATCGCGAATGCGCTCCTCCAGCCGTTCCTTCTGTTCATCCTTGGAGATGTGCAGAAAAAACTTGAGAATGGTTGTCCCGCTCTCATAGAGCAGCTCTTCGAATTCTTTGATCTGATTGAACCGTTGTTGCACCACCTTGTCCGACACCCACCCATGAACTCGGGTGATGAGCACGTCCTCATAATGCGAGCGGTTGAAGATGCCTATCTGGCCCTTGGACGGCGCCTTTTGATGTACGCGCCACAGGAAGTCATGACTCAACTCCTCCGACGAGGGAGCTTTGAAGGACACGACTTTGCAGCCCTGCGGATTCACACCGGACATCACGCTCTTGATCGTCCCGTCCTTGCCGCTGGTATCCATTCCCTGCAACACAATGAGCACCGCGCGGGTACCGTTGGCATAGAGGCGCTCCTGCAGTTCTTCGAGCCTGCCGATCAACTGCACCGTGACGGCTTTCGCCTTTTCTTTACCTTGATCCGTTTTCTTGTACTCACCGGTGTTGTCGGGGTCACACGTTCCCAAGTTGAGTTGTGAGTTCGGCTTGACGCGATACTCCTTCATAC
>JBOGOU010000274.1:0-33732 GCA_050748205.1 Pyrinomonadaceae bacterium
AGCCAGGGTGCCAGACAACATTAGACTAATAGCTCAATTGAGTACATTTCTTATGAGTTCAAAGCCTTTCATCTTGAGCGGGGGCGCGCTTCGCTTTGCCCCCTTCCCAACTTGCGAAGTCTTCCGACTCGAAGGATTACCTTGATCAGCTCATGGTGGGAGGGCGGATACCCCGTCCGAATTGTTATTGTTCAAGTGCGATGTATTTATTCTTAACCCGAATGTCTCGCCCCTGGAAAGGTCCCGTTTCGAAAGCGTGAATCTCAATATCCAGGCAACTGCGATCAAACATTCGCGAGACTTCCCGGAAGTCCTGGTTGCACAAGCACAGGCCGTTGAAGAAGAGGTCGCGCAGTGTTTCGGTGGGAGGCAGTTCCTCATGGAAGCCTCTAACTGTCTCCAAGTGAATCTCCAGGCGACGATTTATTTGATCATCTTCATAACTCGATAACTGAAAAGAATTGATCTGTTTCACCAGCGTGGGGTGCGCATTAATGATTTCTTCCAGATCTGACGGAAATACTTTGGCGCCGTAGAAGGGGACCGTCAGGTCCGCTCGGCCAAAAACGTAGAGTATGGGGAAATAGCTTTGTAGCTCCGCCAGGGTTTTGATCTCAATTCCTTCCTGCCGGAGTCTTGAGGCCAATTGGCTGTGGGTCATTACGCCGCCAAAGTCTTTCAGGTTGTAGCGGATTTTGGGCGCTGCGCTGGTTTGGCGGCCAATAGTAAACAGCAATTCGCCTGTGTCGTCAGTCTCGATAATGTAGTCGAGAGCGTTGTATTGAAAAATCATCGGCGGAGTCTGGCGCCCGAACAGCCTCTCGCCCAGCTGTTTGTCCTCCAAGCACAAACGGCGCAGGCTTATTGTCAGCTCAGTTTCTACTCCGATGTTGATCTCCAGATCGGATGCTCCGTATGAGGAGATGACCGTTCGAAAATACTTCAACAGATATGAACGCAGACTCTCTGAGATCCCCTCCCCGCCGACAATCAGATCCATCTTGTATTGGCTGAGGTCAAGAGCAGTGCTATCAACGAACGATTTTATGAACGGCGGATAACCGAAAACAAGATAGCGATATTCACTGCCAAACATGCTCAGCGTGTTTTCCAGCTTCTTCTGGTCGGGCCCAATCGACTTGAGAATTCCGACGTCTACCAAAGACATCGAGACGTTCATGCCTGTGGCCCATGGTCCAAGCGCAAAACAATTCAACAAAATGCAGCCGCTATCGCGATAGATCAGCTGGTAGTTTAGCTGCAGGATTCTCTTGACGTCCTCTCGCTCGTCGGCGCTGCGCACCCAATTGTTGGGCACTCCCGAAGAACCGGATGATTCGTCAATCACCACGCCGGTTGCCGGAATCTTGCCGTCGTAGCAGCGCTCTTCGATACTGTATTTCTTGACGTAGTTTTCCTTGGTCATGATGGGCAGCCGCGAGAGGCTCCAGCTTCCTGGATCCTTGTACCCCTCGGCCGCGAGAAACTTTTGATAGGCCGGGCAATAGTTACTGGCCTTCAGGAAAGCTGCGTGGGCCCTCATCAGGCCGATGCGCGCCAGGAATGCTTGAAGCGGCCTGGCGCTCAAGAGCATGTATGTGCGCCGATCAATACTAATGAATTTACGCAGAAGCCACAGGCCCCAAAGCGACAAGTGCAGCAGGGGATGCTTAATCAAGCAGTATCTCCTCGACCGAGCGGCGGTAACTCTTCGGAGGCTCCGGTGAATAACCAATCTTGAACACTAACCAGATGTTCGGCATACCTGTCTCATCCAGAAGCCACTTTGCAGCCTTGTGGTTAGTGACCAGGTTACCGTATGGATGCAGATACAGATTCTGTCTCGCGGTCTCCAGCCAGAAGCGCATGAGAAAACTCCCGGTTTTGAAGGCCTGCTCAGGTTGCCAGAATTCCCCTACCAACATACCTATCGTTGGAACGTTCCCGAGCTGTGATCGATATTGCTTGGCCAGGACCGGCCGCGCGAGCGGTAGTTGCAATAGCCTTGGGAACCGTGCGGTGAGCCAGTAAGCCGTGCGAGACGTATTCATGCAGCGGTAATCCAGGCCGTCGCGCGTCGCGCGGGCCGCGCGGTCGCTGAAACGAAACCACTCAACAATTTCGTCGTGATAGCCCGGATTGTTTAGATCCTCGAACAATGCTTCCGTGTTCTGCTCAAGGATCCGCTCGATGGTTTTGAGGTCTGTGATCTGCTCATACCTTTGATCCCATTCGTGAGCCAACGTTTTCAAGCTGGCGGTGACACTGTCTGGTACGGGGTCTGGTGAGAGGGAGAGTCGCGAAGTGCGTCGTTTGAGGAACAGTTCCGGGTCAAAACCCCTTGCCGCAGTTTCTCCTGGCTCAAGGCGCAATCGGGCGAAAGGAAGGAAAGTCTGTCCGGTAGTCTTGAGGATCGCGCTGGCGTACCAGGACGGGTCATGATGGAGCTTGTGCTGCAGTCGCAACCCTTTCTGGGAGGCGAGCAAGCTCAGTGCCTCGACAAAGAGGCCCATCGTCAAAATGATAAAGCTGCCGGTGGGATCTTCTTTCGGAAGCGTCCTGGTGGAATCGATAAGCAGGTCAGCTTCGTTGGCGCCTAGCACTCGCACCCGCCAGGGTTGCACATTGTGGGGCGACGGCGCGTGGATTGCGCTTTCGAGCAGTGTCGTCCAGACGGACATCAAGAGCTAGGATAGCATGTAGTTCTTTTTGCCCTGGTACAGAAAATGAACTGGCCGCGCGGCAAGAACGCCAAAACACGATCGGGAGGTAACGTCTGATATCTGTGTGATGCGAATTCAGCTTTCACGCATACTTTCAAAGTGCAAATCTGCGGTAGAATGCGACCTGCAAATCAATGAAAACCAACCTGGCAAAATGGTCGTTAATCTTTCTTTGCTTCTCCACGGCCGGTGCAATCGGCGGAGGATTCGATGAGCACATTGTGCTTTTTGGCTGGGAAGGCGTGAGAATCTCGAACAGCCTAAGACTTCGCGCAATGTCGAACAGTGAAGTCGGACCGGCTTCCGATCCTCATCCGGAGAGCCAGTCCTGAGGAATCGTGCGTCAGGTAGTGACAACCAAAAACGGCGGAGTAGAGGTTCTCCGCGTGGAAGAGAAAGCCGATCCCAAGCCGAAGACTGGCGAGGTCGTAGTTGGTGTGCGCGCCGCGGGCCTAAACTTCGCTGACATTCTTGCGCGGCAAGGACTGTATCCGGATGGACCGAAGAAGCCGTGTGTGATGGGTTATGAGGTGGCCGGCGTTATCGAAGCAGTAGGCGAGGGCGTCGATCCGTCGATAGTCGGAGTTCCAGTCGTCGCGATGACGCACTTCGGCGGGCAGTCAGAAAAGGTGGTCGTAGAGGAAAGGCAGTTGTTTGAAAAGCCCGAAGCTCTGACTTTTGAACAGGCAGCCGCTGTTCCCGTCAACTACCTGACTGCTTATGCGCTACTGATCGCGATGGGCGGGCTGCGGAAAGGGGAATCTGTTCTGATACACAACGCTGGTGGTGGAGTCGGACTTGCGGCGCTCGATATAGCTAAGCATGTGGGGGCGATCACCTACGGCACTGCCAGCCCGTCGAAGCACGATTTCCTGCGTGAGCGAGGCCTTGATTATCCGATCGACTATCGCACACAGGATTGGCTGCCAGTCCTAAAGAAATTAACCAATGACCGCGGCGTGGAGTTGGTTATTGACCCGATTGGCGGATCTCACTGGAAGAAAAGTTATGCAGCCCTCAGACACACGGGCCGCCTTGGCATGTTTGGAGTTTCTGCTGCATCCGCCAACGGCTTGAAAGGTAAGTTGAAGTTGCTTAAAGCAGCAGTACAGATGCCTAGATTCCATCCTCTCGGTTTACTAAACAAGAACCGTGGGGTTTTTGGCTTGAACCTGGGTCACATGTGGCATGAGCCCGAGAAAGTAGCGGAGTGGGTGCAGGCGATAATGGAGGGAGTCACAGAAGGATGGATTCGGCCGCATGTCGATCGCGCGTTCACTTTCGAACAAGCGGGCGAAGCACACAGCTACCTCGAAGAGCGCCGGAACATTGGTAAGGTGGTGTTAGTGCCATAACCAACCGACTCACTCAGTCAGGCTTTTAGTCAAGCGTCTTCACTTTGAGATGATACAAGCGACGAAGGCTAACCTCTCCGCGCCCTCACGAGCAGGAAAGAGATTATCGCCGAGAAGACCAGCCCAAAAACGAGCGCGCCTAAAAACATCCCGGCAAACGCAAGTAGCGCCACCTGCCACGTTGGATGTGTCTGGGCGGTCGGCTCACTCGCCATCAGCGTTGGGCCGATGGCCAGAAAGAGAATGAAAAAGAACAAGCAAGCAGATAGTGCGTACACAAGCGAAATCGACATGCCTGTTTTCAATCCCTCTTTGAAACTTAGTCTGCCGTCCCGCCCACTTGCTCTGATCCCGAGATAGATAGCCACAATGGCGGCCAGGTTGAAAAGAAGCGGCCCCAGTAAGTTGACTGATGATTCCGGGGAAACTGGAAAGAGAAATTTTGTGACAACAACCCACACCACCACGACGAGCGCGATCATTAGTCCATACTTGAGAGCGATCTTCATTTCTTCGAACCTCCCTGGCGCCAAAAGTTAGACGCGCCGGGCATAGTTCATTTTCCCATTGCCCAGAAAGGCACGCGCACGTAAGCGGTTGAGAATGAGTCTTTGAGTTTGAAACCTCGCTTGATAGTTTTGGCTGGATCAAAGAACCACTGACCAGCGGGTACCTCGCGGTCGTTGCGATCAAACCACGCCCAGGGCGGCCGAGCCATGTTTTGACCACCCACTTTGCCGAGAAACGCTGACCCAAGAATCCCCAGGTCATACTTACGCTCGACCACGCGACCGGCAGGCTGCACTAACTCTATGACGATCGAATCATACGTCTCGACCGCACCGAAGGTGGGATTAAGCGCGGTAGACGTTTCCTTTGCCTTCTTTAATATTTGAGCTCTCGCCCAAAGCGTAGTTTGAATCGGCGTCAGTTCGTAACCAACTGTTTCATCTCTTGCCTTCGTCGGATCTTCTGCGCGCCCGGCAAATTTATAGATCAGATACTGCTTGTTTCCAATCTTCTGTCTATCGGCATCAAGCGCCTCAATACCATGACCTTTCGGCTCGATATACAGCAGTGGACGCTCCCCTTCCAGTATCACTGGGCCCGAACCTTCGTTAGAGGTTTCACCGGGAGCATATCTTGAAAAGACATTGTGATGGAGTGTTTCAACGTATGCGGTGTGGCCTTGCTCCGGGTCTTTGCCGTTCTTTTCGACCACTACCAGACAGCCTTCCAAATCGTTCTCGTGTGCCAGGGCGGTCTCTTCCGCCAGCCCGGTGGGATCGTATTTGCCGCCTCGCTTTGCACCCTCCCGAATCAAGTCACTCAGGATTGCACCCTTACGTGATCCGCCCTTGTAATCTCGTGGATGAAAAACGGCGTAGTGAATGAAAAAGTGCGTGGCGGTTTCGACGACTGAGTAGTAGACGTATGCCTTCAGCGGAAACTTCTTGTCTTCGGCGTGGTCCCAGTTGTTGTCACCACGCCAATCGCCGTCAAAATCGAAGTTTGTGATGTAGTCGCTGCGGGGTTTGTCCCCCAGGGCCTGGTAAAAGATCGGCGCAAACTCCGCGGCGATCTTGTGATCAAGATTGGAGCGACTGGCTTGTTGAGCGACGTGAGCTGACGCACGAGCGTTCGAAAGCGCGCTGGTTCCGGCCGTTCCCGCGAGGTAAATCGCCAGCGTAGCGCTGACGTATATGAAGGAAAATTGGGGAAGCTTCATCTGACTTACGGCCTTAGAGAATCATTTCTTATAGAGCGCGGTGCCAATTGGCGACGATCAATTCTAACAATTGCGGTCGGTCTCTTTCATCGCCAGGCCGGAGTGGCCTGTCCCTGCGCATCATGCCAGTAAGGCGCCCAGGCCAGACTCAGCAGCTTCACCGCAATATTTGCTTTGGTTGGTTTTACCGTAATTGTCTCCAGCGATTCAGTCTGTGGATCGCCGGACTTCTCGATGGCATCGGTTTCCGCTTTAAACTCCGTATCGAGATCCGCGATTAGTTGCGTAACCGCCGCCACCGTGTCCTGCGCACGGTCAACATCCTCGGCTTCTTTCATTGAGCGGCCCACTCCCCGCGCTGCGGTGGTCGCCCTGCCGAGGGTTGTCAGACTAAGAGATTTGCGTCCCAGAAACGACGAGAGCAGCGTTGTGCCAAATGAGATTGCCGTCTGCATCTTCTGACCTTTTGCCTGTTCCGCTTCACGCTCCACGGCCTGCTCAGCCCGTCGCTTCTTTTCGGCGAGAGCCGCAAACTTCGGAGCGTATTTTTGCCGGAGTTTTTCCACAGCCGCATCACGCTGCTCGCGGGCTGCTTGTTGCAGCCTGACACGAAAATCACGCTCCGACTCGTCCGGGTTCGAGGCCTGCCCGAGACTCGGGCTTTTCAGTAGCTCGAGTTTCTGATTGCGGTAAAGCCAGGCTGCAAAGTCCTTCTGCCATTTCTCGTAGCTCTTTGTTTTTCCGGCCGCTCCCGGCAGCTCAGCGAATTGAGCGTTTTCCTCGGCCGACTGCTCCAAATCGGCAATCGGGACGCCGATGGCCGAGGCTTGATCCCAATCGACAGCAATCACGCTATCAGAAATAGGAGCAAGCAGAGTCAGCTCTCGAGTGACCTCGACACGCTTATCGCTGAAACGCATCTCGGCGGCGCCGACGGCCAACGGTTGGTAGACGAGAGTGGCGCCAGTCGGAGCATCGCTACGAACAGGAATGAAGTATTGGGAAACCTGCGGAGGCAAGACTGGTTGGCGATTTGCGCTCGCAACACTCTTTGCCGAAGGCCCGGGCGAAGCCATCGCGCTAGTCGGAGCAGGTTGGGTCGCCACGCCCGCAGCCACACTTGCGGCTCGCGGAACCGCAACTCCAGTTGCTTGTCCTTTGATAGGATCCATTAACACCTTGATCTGCGTGCGCGTTAGCGGTCCTCGCAAATACGACATGGCCCAGCGCGTCTGGAAGACTTCAGTTGCGTCTTCGTGGACATTGTTCAAGAGGAAGACTCTATTGCTCAACCCGGCCAGTGTTTGTTCCATTGCTTCGCGATCAAACTTCTGGCCCGTGCCTGCCGCGATGCCTTCCAAACCCTCCAACACTCGAGCCTTATCGCGTTCGGTCTGTAGACGTCCAATGAACCAGGTACCGGTGTTTGAGAGGCCTTTGTAGTCAAGGTCGACTGGATTCTGTGTAACGAGCACGACGCCAAGTCCGAAAGCCCGGCCTTGTTTCAGCAGAGTCAACAAAGGCGTTTTAGAAGGTGGATTGGCGACCGGCGGGAAGTAGCCGAAGATCTCGTCCATGTAGAGTAGAGCTCGCAAACTGGTAGTGCCTGACTGCGTTCTCATCCAACCTAGGGTTTGATTGAGCAGGAGCGCGACGAAGAACATCCTCTCGGCATCGCTCAGGTGTGCAATAGAAAAGATTGATATTTTTGGCTTTCCATTGGGCGAGTGAAGCATCTCTTCCACATCCAGCGGTTCGCCTTCCAGCCAGGTGCTAAAACCGGGGGCGGCCAACAGGTTATTGAGTGACATTGCGAGTTCGAAGCGATCCTTGGCCGGAAAGAACGAATCGAGATCCATTACGCCGACCTTCGTCAGGGGCGGTGTTTGAATCTGCTGAATCAGCGCCGCAATATCGAGATCGTTTCCGGCGGACCAGACACTGTTTAATATGTTTGAGATCAGAATGTGCTCGCGGCTTTTGATCGGATCTGCTGCAATGCCCAGCAAACCGAGCAAGCTCGTGACAGTGGTGTTGATGCGCTCCCGCATCAACTCGTCATCTTCACGAATTAACGGTGGAGGGGCAGAGAACGACTTGAGAATGGAAACTGGAATTCCTGCGTTGCTGCCGGGAGTATAAACGCGGAAGTCTGCCGAATCTTTAAAACGCTTAATGCGCGCGCCGTCCTGGCCCCAGTCAGTAAGTCCCTTTTTCCAAGCCTCCGCCTGCTCGCCGGCATATTCTGCGGTTGAGAGGCCCTTCTTTTGCGCGTCTTCCTCATTGACCCAGGGAGCAAAGTCTTCTGCCTTGAGATCGGGAAACGTCAGGAGAAGGTTGGCGAGATCGCCTTTTGGATCGATCACCAGGGAAGGAATACCATCGATAGCCGCTTCCTCCAGGAGCGCGATACATAAGCCGGTTTTGCCGCTTCCTGTCATTCCCACACAGACGGCATGGGTCACGAGATCCTTCGAATCGTAAAGCACCAGCCCATCTTTTGGTTGTTTCTTTTTGAGGTCGTAAGGGCGGCCAAGATAAAACGCGCCTAGTTTTTCAAAGTCTTCCATTGCGGAAAATGCCTCTCGCCTGGTTGGCTGGAACGAAGGATAGATTAGCAGTTGTTCAATGAAAAGAGGAAGGATGTGATAACCGCTATAGAACTCCCTCAGAGGTTGCGTCCAACAGCAGCGGCTATTAATCTCACTAAGGCTTCAGGATCAATGGGTTTGGAGATATGTAGCTGGAATCCCGAAGAAAGAGCACGCGTCCGGTCCTCACTCGTAGCGTAGGCCGTGAGGGCCACGGCAGGGATCCCCTGGGCTCTTTTTGATTTCAGCTTTCTCAGCTTCCTGATCAGGCTGTAGCCGTCTTCCTTTGGCATGCCGATATCGCTCACGAGTAGATCCGGTTTCCACGCTCGGAAGGCCGTGATTGCGTCCTGCGCCGACTCGGTGCATTTTACTTCGCTGCCGCACCACGTCAGAATTGCGGTTAATAACTCACGCGAATCCAGTTCATCATCAACAACAAGGATGCGCAGTCCCTCCAGCGCCTTGGAAAAGGCCGTGGGAAGTCCATTCTTCTCGCGCTTGGAGGTGGCACTTTCATCTATGGCTTGAGAGGATCGACCTGAGCTGAGCGGAAGAGTAACCATGAAGGTAGAACCCTGTCCTTTCCCCTCGCTTTTGACCTCGACAGTGCCCTGATGAAGTTGAACCAGATGTTTCACGATGGCGAGTCCTAGTCCCAGGCCTCCGTGGACTCTGGTCGTTGAACCGTCGGCTTGGCGGAAGCGATCAAAAATGAATGGCAAAAACTCGCGACTGATACCAATGCCGGAGTCTTGCACCGAAACACTCACGTGCGGAGCACAGCGCTTCATCTCGACGCGGACCTGACCTGATTCAGGCGTAAACTTAACGGCATTACTAAAGAGGTTCCAGAAAATCTGCTGCAAGCGATTTGTATCGCCGGGAACGAGACAGGTAGTCGAGTCGAGCACGGTTTCAAACTGGATGCCTTTTGCTTCTGAAGCCGGTCGCACCGCGTCGATGGCCGCTTCAATCACTGATGACAGATCCACCGGGCTTGGCTCTATTTGCAGCTTCCCTGTGATGATCCGCGAAACGTCAAGCAGATCGTCAATCAATTGTGACTGAGAACGAGCGTTGCGCTCGATGGTTTCGAACGCGCGAGACATTTGAGCCTCGTCGAGTTTTCCCGTCCGCACAAGATGGCTCCAGCCCAGAATGGCCGACAAGGGCGTTCGCAGTTCATGGGAGAGAGTGGCCAGGAATTCGTCCTTGGTGCGATTCGCTTGTTCTGCTTCGGCTCGCGCGGCCTGCTCGCGCACTAACAGCTGAGCGCGTTCCTCCTCGGCCTGCTTTCGTTCGGTGATCTCTTGCCGCAACTCGTTGGCATGTCGCTGCGCGTCAGAATAGAGAAGAGCGTTCTCGTAAGCGATTGCCACCTGAGTTACAAGAGTTTCGGCCAGCCTCTCATCGGCTTCGGTGAAATCATCGGCGTTCAGCTTGTTTAGCAAGTAGACCCAACCGCAAACCCCTGAAGACGCTAAGATTGGTGCGCCCAGGAAGGAATGCACTGAGTCTGAGCTTTTCACTTCGCTGTGCAGTAGCTCGTCGGATTCATTTAGCCGCAGCGGGCGACGTTCCTTAATCAAGCAATTCAAGGCCCTTTGCGCGACCAGTGGTATCCCGTTTCCCGTGCAAGGATCTTCGTTCGCGCCGCAGGAGAAGAAATAGCGAAGAGACTTGCTATCGCCGTTGAGCACGCCGACGGCTGCCTCCTGGGCTTCGACGATCTGTCTGGCAGAACGACAAAAGTTTTCCAACACTCGCCACGGATCATGCTCGGCCGCCAACTCCTGGCCGAGATCAATGAGCATATTGAGTCGACTCAGATTGGCATTCTCAAGCTCCAGGTTTTTCTCGCGCAGTAACTCGGCCTGATGCTTGATCTCCTGAGTTTTCTTGAACAACTCGACAAAGACACCCACTTTCGATCTTAGAATATCTGGCTCTATGGGCTTCACAATGTAGTCAACAGCACCCAGGGAATAGCCCCGGCTCAGATGGCGGCCACCCGTGCTGTCGGCAGTAAGAAAGATTATTGGTATGTCGCGCGATTTTTCCCGAGCGCGAATGAGTTCAGCTGTGTCAAGCCCGTCGATGCCTGGCATGAAGACGTCAAGCAGAATGACGGCAACCTCGTTATCCAGGAGATAGCGGAGGGCATCGTCCCCCGAAGAGGCACTTACAAGATTTCGATCCGGTGCTTGCAGGATCGATTCAAGCGCCAAAAGGTTTGTCGCACTGTCATCCACTATCAAAATGTTGATGCGTTCGTCAGCTTTCATAATGCCCGGCCATCGAGTTTACTTAGTCTTTGGAGGCGTGGGGCTATCTCTTGTAAAGGCAGAATCAAATCCACTGGGGTGAGATCAAGTGCGGCCCTGGGCATTTCTGAGCAGACAGCTGAGGCGGGATCTTCGACGAGCGTGAATCCGCCACGAGACTTTATTTCCGCAAGGCCACGAGCGCCATCGTGCTTGGCGCCTGTCAAAATCACGCCGATTACGTTCTCCTTATATACGTCCGCCGCCGATTTGAAGAGAACGTCTATCGAAGGCCGCGCAAAAGCCACCGGCGCGTCCGTCGATAAGGCAAAACTTCCTGCTTCAATCAGCAAATGGTAATCCCGAGGCGCCAGGTAGACGTGGCCGGAAAGCAAGGCTTCCTTATCCTCTGGTTCGCTCACAGGCAGGCTACTAGCGCGGCTCAAGTATTCACTCAAACCGGTTTCGGAATCTTTTCCCCGGTGCTGCACAATAACCATCGGCAAAGGAAAATTCTCGGGCAAGCCCGCAAGTAATATCTGCAACCCCTTTAGGCCGCCTGTGGAAGTGCCGACGACGACGATCTCAAAGGCCACCTACATTACCTTTCGAAAGAGCTTGTCGTTCTCATTCAAATGCTCATAGAACGCGGCTCGCGGCGTAAACTTCAAAGACTCCTTGTTACCCAGGCCAAACACACCAAACATACTGAGGCTGTCGTAGAGCAGATTGTGAACTCGTGCCTGCAGGTCCTTGTTGAAGTAGATCATCACATTACGACACAAGATCACCTGAAACTCGTTAAAGGAACCATCGGTAGCAAGGTTGTGCTCGGAAAACACAACGTTGTTCCTGAGCGCGGCACTGAAAATCACATTGCCATACTGGGCCGTGTAATAGTCCGAAAAATCATTCATGCCTCCGGCCCGGTGGTAGTTGCTCGTGTAATCTCTCATTGCCGCGAGCGGAAAGATTCCGTCCCGGGCCTTGCGCAAGACCGCCTGACTGATGTCGGTAGCATAGATGCGGCATTTTCCGTAGACGTGTTCTTCCTGCAGCAGGATTGCCAGCGAGTAGACCTCTTCGCCGGTTGAACATCCGGCAATCCAAATCTGCACCGTAGGATAAGTCTTGAGCAGCGGCACAACTTTTCTGCGAAAGGTCAGGTAAAAACTGGGATCTCGAAACATGGCAGTGGCATGCACCGAGAGACCCAGCAGCAAACGCTCCAGGCAGGCAGCATCGTGGAGGATCCGATTTTGAAATGCCGAAACGGTGTCGACTTTCTCGCTGCGTATTAACTCCAATATTCGTCGCTTTATCGAAGCACGCGAATACTCGCGAAAATCGAACCCATAGACGCGGTAGAGTCCCTCGAGCAACAGGTCGATCTCGACGTCTTCCGTTCCACTTACTTGGGTTGCGGCGGCACTCACGTGGTTTCGTCCTGCCGGTAGAGCCACACTCGCAGCAGCGAGAGGAGTTGATCTATGTCCAGGGGCTTGGAAATATAATCCGACGCACCGACTTGCAGACAGTGATCGCGATCGGCTTTCATTGCTTTGGCTGTCAGCGCAATGATCGGGAGCTGTTTGAATTCCTCCATTTGCCGAATCGCGGTAATTGCTTCGTAGCCATCCATCTCGGGCATCATGATATCCATCAAGACGGCTCCGACATCGGGAGTCGCTTTCAGAAGCTCGATGCCCTCCTGACCATTCTCAGCATGGATCACTTCCATGCTGTGAGCCTCTAAGGCACTGGTTAATGCGAATATATTCCGAACATCGTCATCAACAACCAGCACTTTTCGACCGGCCAGCACAGGATCGTTGCGATGGAATTTTTCGAGCATGCGCCGCTTGGGCTCCGGCAAATCAGCCTCAACGCGATGCAGGAACAAAGCGGTTTCGGCCAACAAACGCTCAGGCGAGCTGGCCTCTTTGACGATAATCGCATCTGCCACCTTCTTCAGGTGCAGCTCTTCCTTTCTCGTCAACTCCTTGCCTGTGTAGACGATGATCGGAAGATCGTAGCGACCGAGATCAGTCTGCAACTTCTCGATTAGTTCGAAACCCGACATATCGGGCAGCCTAAGATCCAGGACCATGCAATCGAACCTTTCGTCCTTCAAGATGTTCAGTGCTTCCTGACCCGTGGCCACCGCGGTTGTTTTGACGTCGCCGTTGCCAATCAACTCCACAACGCTCATGCGCTGAACGTCGTCGTCTTCAACGACCAGCAACTTCCGAATACTGCGCTCGGCAAAGTCGCGAATGTCGTCGAAAGCCTTGCCGAGATCCTCGTGCGTGACCGGCTTCTGGACGTGGTTAAAGGCGCCTTGCTGCAAAGCTCGCTGGCGTTGTTCTTCGACAGTAATAATATGAACGGGAATATGTCTCGTCTCCGGATTGTGTTTTAAGCGATCCAGGACAGTCCATCCGTCACGATCGGGAAGCCGGATGTCCAGAGTAATCGCAGCGGGCTTGTATTTTCGCGCCATTGCGAGCGCCGCTGTTCCACTGGTCGCTACCAATCCCTTGAATCCTTTCTCGCGCGCCAGATCCAGCAGGATGCCCGCGAAACTAATGTCATCTTCGACGATTAACACCAGCCGGTCACCGTTTTGAATATCGTGCCGATCGTCGAGAATGGCCGCTGATTCCCTCGAGAGCAATGCCATGGCTTCGCTGTCAAACGACTCGACCGGCGTCCAGGCGGCTTCGATCTCCTTGACGTCCACCCGGAGTCTGTTTTGGTTGGCCTGCGCACTCGCGGCTCCCAATGCCACGTAGTTGCGGGGCAGATAGAGAGTGAAAATGCTTCCCTCGCCGGGAGTGCTGACTACACGAATCTCACCTCCGAGCAACCGCGCGATTTCGCGGCTGATTGAAAGACCGAGTCCGGTGCCGCCATATTTGCGGCTAGTAGTACCATCTGCTTGTTGAAAAGCCTCGAAGATTATTCGCTGCTTCTCCGTAGGTATTCCGATCCCCGTATCGGTTACTGAGAAGGCGACCACTTCACCGGCGCGATAAAGCGACTCGAGACGATAGGTTTCGTCCGCCGGCGCAGGTGCGATTCGCAGGATGACTTTGCCCTCCTCAGTAAACTTGAACGCGTTTGAAAGCAAGTTCATGAGTATCTGTTGCAAACGCTTATCGTCCGTGCGCACTGTCGGAGCCAAAGCGGCTGATCTCTCGATTTTAAATTCGAGGTTTTTGTCCTGAGCGAGTTGATGGAAGCTGCGCTCTAATTGTTCAGTCATTTCCGCGATGGAAATGTCAGATACCTCAATACCCATCATTCCAGATTCAATCTTCGACAGATCCAGAATGTCATTGATTAGGGAAAGCAGGTCAAAGCCGGAGGTGTGAATAGTTTCCGCAAACTGCACCTGTTTTCCAGTGAGATTCTCCTCACCATTCTCAGCCAGCTGACGCGAAAGGATTAGCATGCTGTTGAGCGGAGTCCGCAGCTCGTGTGACATATTGGCCAGAAACTCTGACTTGTACTTTGAAGTGAGTGCCAGTTGCTCGGCCTTTTCTTCCATCTCCCAGCGGGCTTCTTCCACCTCCCGGTTTTTGGCTTCGACTTCGGCCTTCTGACGTGCCAACAGGGCTGCCTTCTCCTGCAATTCTTCGTTTGTCTGTTGTAGCTCCTCCTGCTGGCTTTTCAGCAGCTCTTCCGACTCGCGTAGCGATTCAGCTTGCTGCTCCAACTGCTCGTTTGTCTTCTTGAGTTCATCCTGCTGGCTCTGCAGTTCGGCTGCGAGGGATTGCGACTGCTGGAGCAGATCTTCGGTGCGTGTATTGGCAGCGATTGTGTTCAGCACGATCCCGATGCTCTCGGTCAACTGATCGAGGAACGTCAGATGGGTATCGCTGAACGTCTGGAAGGTGGAGAGTTCGATGACAGCTTTTACTTCACCTTCGAACAAGACCGGCAGAACAACGATGTTATTGGGTGGAGCTTCGCCGAGGCCCGAGGAGACATAAACGTAGTTGGACGGAACATTGGTGACGAGAATTCTCTCGCGTTCCAGAGTGCACTGGCCCACCAGGCCTTCTCCAGCGCGGAATTCATTGGCCAGGTTTTTGCGCTTTTTATAAGCGTAACCTCCAAGCAGCTTCATCAGCGGCTGGCCGTTTGAGCTGATGTTTACGTAGAAGACACCCTGCTGGGCATTGACAAGAGGCGCGAGCTCAGACAGCACCATCTGGGCAACTGTGGTCATATCACGCTGGCCCTGGAGCATTCTTGTGAAGCGGGCAAGATTGGTTTTCAACCAGTCTTGCTCCATGTTCTTCTGCGTCGTGTCTTTGAGATTGAGGATCATCTCATTGATATTGTCTTTCAGCGCGGCGACTTCGCCCTGAGCCTCAACCGTGATCGATCGAGTCAGATCTCCCTTCGTCACTGCCGTAGACACTTCGGCAATGGCGCGCACCTGAGTAGTCAAGTTAGCCGCCAGTCCGTTGACGTTATCGGTCAGATCGCGCCAGGTGCCGGCTGCGCCGGGAACGTTCGCCTGGCCTCCCAGCTGGCCTTCGACACCCACTTCTCGAGCAACGGATGTGACCTGGTCGGCAAACGTGGCGAGAGTGTCGGTCATGTTGTTGATCGTGTCGGCTAGTTCGGCAATTTCTCCCTTTGCCTCGACTGTCAGTTTGCGTTGGAGATCTCCGTTGGCCACGGCGGTAACAACGCGGGCAATGCCGCGCACCTGGTCGGTAAGGTTAACCGCCATCGAATTTACGTTGTCTGTAAGGTCTTTCCAGGTGCCGGCGACCCCAGGCACATCAGCCTGACCACCGAGTTTTCCTTCAGTACCTACTTCACGCGCCACACGCGTTACTTCCGAGGCGAAGGAGTTGAGCTGGTCCACCATCGTGTTGATGGTGTTCTTCAGCTCCAGAATCTCGCCCTTGACGTCGACGGTGATCTTCTTGGATAGATCGCCGTTGGCGACGGCCGTGGTCACGTCTGCGATGTTGCGTACCTGGCCAGTCAGGTTGCTGGCCATGGAATTCACATTGTCTGTGAGGTCTTTCCAGGTGCCGGCGACGCCACGCACATCAGCCTGACCACCGAGTTTTCCTTCGGTACCTACTTCGCGGGCCACACGCGTCACTTCCGAAGCAAAGGAGTTGAGCTGGTCCACCATCGTGTTGATCGTATTCTTCAGCTCCAGAATCTCGCCTTTGACGTCGACCGTGATCTTCTTGGAGAGGTCGCCGTTGGCGACGGCGGTGGTAACTTCCGCGATGTTGCGTACCTGGCCGGTCAGGTTACCGGCCATGAAATTCACATTGTCGGTGAGGTCTTTCCACGTTCCAGCCACTCCCATAACCTGCGCTTGTCCGCCCAGCCTTCCTTCGGTACCTACTTCGCGGGCCACACGCGTCACTTCCGAAGCAAACGAACTAAGCTGGTCCACCATCGTGTTGATGGTGTTCTTCAGCTCGAGAATCTCGCCCTTGACGTCGACAGTGATTTTCTTGGAGAGGTCACCATTGGCGACGGCCGTGGTAACTTCCGCGATATTGCGTACCTGGCCGGTCAGGTTTCCGGCCATCGAGTTCACACTGTCTGTCAGATCTTTCCAGGTTCCGGCTACTCCTCTTACATCCGCCTGACCACCAAGTGCACCTTCAGTTCCTACCTCGCGCGCGACGCGTGTAACCTCCGAGGAGAATCCATTGAGTTGGTCCACCATGGTGTTGATGGTGTTCTTCAGTTCCAGAATTTCACCTTTGACATCGACGGTGATCTTCTTTGAAAGATCGCCGTTGGCGACGGCTGTGGTAACTTCCGCGATGTTACGCACCTGGCCGGTAAGATTGCCGGCCATCAAATTCACGCTGTCGGTAAGGTCCTTCCACGTTCCGGCTACACCCTTAACGTCAGCTTGTCCACCGAGTTTTCCTTCCGAGCCAACCTCACGAGCCACGCGTGTAACTTCCGAAGCGAATCCGTTCAGCTGATCCACCATCGTGTTGATGGTGTCTTTGAGTTCCAGAATCTCGCCCTTGACGTCGACGGTGATCTTCTTCGATAGGTCGCCGTTGGCGACGGCCGTGGTTACGTCTGCGATGTTGCGTACCTGGCCGGTAAGATTGCCGGCCATGAAATTCACATTGTCGGTGAGGTCTTTCCAGGTTCCCGCGACGCCGATTACTCGCGCCTGACCGCCGAGCTTTCCTTCAGTACCTACTTCGCGGGCCACACGCGTCACTTCCGAAGCGAAGGAGTTGAGCTGGTCCACCATGGTGTTGATCGTATTCTTCAGCTCGAGAATCTCGCCCTTGACGTCGACCGTGATCTTCTTGGAGAGGTCGCCATTGGCGACGGCCGTGGTTACATCTGCGATGTTGCGTACCTGGCCGGTAAGATTACCCGCCATGAAATTCACATTGTCGGTGAGGTCTTTCCAGGTGCCGGCGACGCCGACTACTCGCGCCTGACCACCGAGTTTTCCTTCAGTACCTACTTCACGCGCCACTCGCGTTACTTCCGAAGCGAAGGAGTTGAGCTGGTCCACCATCGTGTTGATCGTATTCTTCAGCTCGAGAATCTCGCCCTTGACGTCGACCGTGATCTTCTTGGAGAGGTCGCCATTGGCGACGGCGGTGGTAACTTCCGCGATGTTGCGCACCTGACTCGTGAGGTTGCTGGCCATGGAGTTAACGCTATCGGTAAGATCCTTCCACGTTCCGGCTACGCCTTTGACCTTGGCTTCGCCCCCCAGTTTTCCTTCAGTACCTACCTCACGCGCCACCCGCGTCACTTCCGAAGCAAACGAACTAAGCTGGTCCACCATCGAGTTGACGATTTTCACCGTGCGGAGGAATTCTCCCTTCAGGGGCCTTTCATCAACCTGGAGAGCCATTCTCTCGGACAGATCGCCGTTAGCTACTGCTCCAATCACGCGAGCCATTTCGCTTGTAGGCCGTGCCATGTCGTCGATCAGCAAGTTCGTGGAATCGACGAGTCGCAACCAGGAGCCGGAAGCCGCCGGCACCGAGGCGCGATGCATTATTTTTCCTTCTTTGCCCACGACGCGGCTAACTCGTTCGACCTCTTTTGCGGTCTTGTCGCTCAACTCGATAATCTCATTGAGCGTGTCAGCGATCTTACCCGCCTCACCAGTCCATTCCCCTGGCAGACGGACGGAAAAATCGCCCTTCTTAAAGGCCACCAGGGTCTTGAGTAGTAATTTGGTATTCAGTGAGTCTGTTGTCAGGGTTTGAGTTGGCATCATTTCCTTCCCGGTTCGAAGATTTGTGAAGGTGGGTTTACAAGTTAAGTGGCCAGAAAAGACCGGCCGTCCGATCCACGTGGGGACAAGAAACCCGCCTCACACAGTCGTGGACCGTAAAGCACAAAAAGGGGGGACTATTTTACTGGTTGGGGGAAGCAAGAAGGATCAGACGGATCGCTCTTGCTTTCAGCTATTTATACCTAGCTTGCGGGCATAAGTAAACCCCTTTCCTCACCCTGTCAGAGGTCGCTGAGGCTAAGAGGCTAAAGGCCTGAGACTTAGTGTTAGCAGTAGGCACAGACTTCAGTCTGTGTTTTTGGGATTTAACATCATTGAAGCCAGTGCCAACTTGTTTGTGTAGGTGTACCGCACGTTCACAGACTGAAGTCTGTGCCACTCCAAATCCCCTGGGGAGGATTAGGTGATCCACACTGTTTTGATATTCACAAACTCCCTTATGCCAAATTCACCAAGTTCACGTCCGTAACCTGAGTTTTTGACTCCTCCAAAAGGAAGACGTGGATCTGAAGCCACCATTCCGTTAATAAAAACGCAGCCCGCTTCCAGCTCTTCGATGAAACGTTCCTGCTCTTTGATGTCATTAGTCCAGGCGGCTGCACCGAGCCCGAAAGTTGTGCTGTTCGCTATCTCAATGGCTTCGTCCATGCTATTCACTCGGAAGAGCATGGCCACGGGACCGAAGACTTCCTCACAGAATGCAGGCGATCCATGAGGTATGTTGACAAGTACTGTCGGTTCATAAAAATTACCCACCCGGTCCAGTCTTTTGCCCCCTGCCAGGAGTATTGCACCTGCAGCCACGGACGTTTTCACCTGATCATCAACATCTTTTAGAATCTGCTCGGTTGCCAGGGGACCAATGTCGGTGACCTGATCGAGAGGATTTCCCACCTGCAACGCTTTCATCTCCTCTACAAATCGACGCTCGAAATCGTCGTAGATCTCTGAAGAAACAAGAAACCTTTTGGCGGCAATGCACGATTGGCCACTATTAATCGTGCGGGCCTTGACGGCCGTGGTTACGGCCGCCTTGAGATCGGCCGAGGGCATCACGATGAAGGGATCACTGCCGCCTAGTTCCAGCACGGTCTTCTTAATTTCCCGACCCGCGATGCTTGCGACACTTCGCCCTGCAGGCTCACTGCCTGTGAGAGTGGCTGCCGCAACTCGCGGGTCCCGAAGAATTCGTTCCACCATATCGGAACCAATCAGCAGAGTTTGGAAAGCGCCCTCGGGAAATTCTGAACGATGAAAAATCTCCTCAATGGCCAGAGCACACTGTGGAACATTTGAAGAGTGTTTTAGGAGGCCCACATTGCCGGCCATCAGCGCCGGCGCCGCAAAACGAAAAACCTGCCAGAACGGGAAATTCCAGGGCATCACAGCAAGCACCGGACCGAGCGGTTGAAAGTGAACGAAAGTTTTCCTGGCATTAGTCTCAACAACCTGGTCGGACAGATATCGCTTTGCATTTTCAACATAGTAGCGACAGAGCAGTACGCATTTCTCTATTTCCTGCACGGCTCCTTTGATCGGTTTGCCCATTTCGATCGCCATCAACCTGGCAAACTCTTGCTTTTCCGTTTCCAGTATCTCGGCAGCGCGAAGCATTCGCGAGCCGCGTTCTTCAAATGATGTGTGGCGGTAGAGCCGAAAAGTGTTAGCGGCTCGTTGGAGCTTTTCTTCAACCTGCGCTTCAGTCAAGGCATCAAACCTTTTTAGAGTTTCACCCGTAGCAGGGTTTATAGTTGCGATCGGCATCGTATTTATCTCAGACAGTAATTAGGCGTTTTGCCTCCTTTGAACAGATTATAGGGCATATACTTACTTCTGCTTTAACAGCCGTAAACCAATTGCGACAATCCTCTGCTACAAACTGTCAACAATGAAAAGGCCAGACAAGTTTTCCATAGCCGCAGTATTACAAGAGATCGGCAGCCTGCTAGAGCTCAAGGGCGGTGTTAGCCGGTTCAAGGCGAGAGCGTACCAGGCGGGAGCGCGCGCTATCGCTGCTCTCGCCGGCGACATCGGCGACGTGATCGAAAATGATCGACTGACAGCAATTCCGGGCATCGGAAATGCGCTCGCCTCACAAATCAAGCAGCTTTACTTTACCGGCTCTTCGTCGGTGCTTGATAACCTGAGACAAGAGTTTCCGCCTGGGATTGTCGAGCTTTCCGAAGTGCCGGGCCTGAGCACTGCCAAAATTGCACAGCTGCATGAAGCCCTCGGTATCACATCGATTGCCGAGCTGCAAGCCGCCGCCAAGTCAGGAAGAGTTCGGAATGTTAAAGGATTTGGAGCGAAGACTGAACAGAAACTACTCGAAGCGCTGGCAGATCATGACCGAGACGCCAAGACCAAGAAACGTTTGCACGTTCATCATGCGCTGCGAATTGGTGAACAAGTTTTAGACTACCTGAAAACAGCACGCGGGCTGGAGGAGGTAAGTGTTGCAGGGTCATTGCGCCGGTGGAAAGAAACAGTCGGCACTATTCGAATCGTTGCCAGCTCCAGGCAGCCCGCTGGCCTGATTGAACACCTACTACGCTTCCCGCTGATCGTTAGAGTCCAAGAGCAAACTGATACCGCCTGCACTGTGGAACTTGCCGAGGACGCCAGAGTTTCATTAAGGGCCGTTCGACCAGATCGTTTTGCGTTAGCGCTCTTCTGGGAAACAGGCTCCGCCTCGCATGTTGATAAGTTGCAGGAGATAGCGAGTCGCAAAGGGTTGGATTTAGGTCGCCAGAGTTTGAAGATTCGAATTAATCGGACGACAAAAGCACAACCTCTAAAATCGAATCGCCGCCCACCCGAGATTCGCAACGAGAGAGCTGTCTATTCTCTTCTGCAAATGCAATACGTGCCTCCCGAGTTGCGAGAAGATTCAGGTGAAATTGAAGCAGCCGTTCGGAAAGCTCTGCCTGAGGACTTAATTACTCTTTCAGATGTTCGTGGGACGGTCCACTGTCACACAACTTACTCTGACGGCAAGCATACAGTTGAAGAGATGGCCCGCATTGCCGAAGGATTAGGAATGGAGTATTTGACAATTACGGACCATTCACCAACCGCGTTTTATGCCGGCGGCTTGAAGCTGGATCGTCTAATGCGGCAGTGGGACGAAATTGATGAGACGCAGGAAAAGGTAAAGATAAAGCTGCTCAAAGGTACGGAGTCTGACATTCTCGCAGACGGCAAACTCGATTATCCGGAGCGTGTGTTGGAGAAGTTTGATGTTGTCATCGCGAGCATTCATTCGCGCTACAAGATGGATGGGGAGAAGATGACCAGGCGACTGGTAACTGCGATGCAGCAACCCATTTTCAAAATTTGGGGACACGCGTTGGGACGGTTGATTCAGCGTCGTCCGCCCTTCGATTGCGATGTTGAAAGAGTTCTGGACGCGATTGCTGAATCACGTGCCGCAATCGAAGTCAACGGCGATCCTTATCGACTGGATATGGAGCCACGTTGGATTCGCGAGGCACGAAAACGAGGAATCAAATTTGTAATCTCCGTGGATGCTCACTCAACCGGCGCTCTTAATAATGTGAAATACGGTGTGGGCATTGCGCGCCGCGGCTGGGTGAGGCGTGGCGAGGTACTGAATACACTTAGTGTTAGAGGCTTTCAAAAGGCCGTTCGGCCCGCATGAATCTCGATCTGCGTCTACGTTTCCAGTCCGTTTTCTAGCTGCCGGCCTCGCCGCCTTCGGGGCCATAGAAGATGACCCAGACGGCCAGATCATCGGTGAAGTTCTCAAAGCGATGCTCAATGCCCGCTGCCGCAAAAAGCAAATCCGTGGGTCCGAACAGCTGACGATTTCCATCACAGACGTATTCGCCGCTTCCGGCAGCAACAAAATAAACTTCGTCGCGCGTATGTGGCATTTGTGGATCGTTTCCACGTGGGGCGTAGATCTCGACGAGTAAGCTGCCATGTTTGAAGATGGTATTAAATCGTGCACGGTCTGGCCGGGGCAGAAGAGAGATGGCTTCTTCCACGGTGAGTCTGGCGCATGAATCTTGTATTTGCATGAAAAGTTTCTATGCGAAGACTCGCATTGGAGTCAACAACGCCTTGCGGATGTTCCGTGCTTGCTTTCGATCAGTCTTTTCGTGCCCACGCAGTCCGCCTGGTAAGAAGCAAACTCAAGACCCTCTCGGCCAGGAAAGCCGACCGTCTCCATCTAATTCTTCATTTAGCTTGTCCAATCGTAGCTCGATTCGTCGTTTCGCCAACGTTGGTTTCATTGGAGGAGGGCGAAAGCCGACACGTTTGCCCCACGATTCCCAGGTCTCCAACAGCTTGGAATGTGCGCCCGACGCTGAGTGAAACTGCTCAGCATGGATCAAAAGGCGCTTTTCCAGCTCGCGCGCCGTGTCTCCGGGTTTGGCTCCGAAAGATGGTGGGAGCTTGTTGGTGGTCAAGGATCCCACCTTGTCGAGTTTTTTGAGTAGCAAGCGTGCCGACGCCGAAAGATTCTTCATTTGCCATTCTTCGCGTGATTTGCCGATAGCATAAACCTGCCGCCAGAGTTTCCGATGAACGAACGTAACCTTGCCAGATATGAGCTTTGTCACCAGCACGTCTGGGTGATCAGCGAGCAGTTCGTTAACGCCGAATATTTCAGGAGCCAGCGGGTCTGACCACCATGATCCGCGGAATCGTTTTCGGGCAACTATGCCGCAGACGTTAGGAAGATAAGCATCAGATTCAAGCAGGAAGCCGTGTCCTTTGAGCTCAGCGAAGACAAGGTTGAAGTAATGGCCGGTTTCTGTTCCCACAAAGCCAATCTTACATTAGAATCTCTCCGTTCTAACCATTCCTCACAGGAGAATTCCAATGAGAACCAAAGACCTCATCGACCTCGCTAAGGACCCTAATCTTATCGAGGGCATCTACAACTATTGCGATCGTTGGTGCGAGCGGTGCCCCTTTACCTCACGTTGTCTGGTTTATGCCACCGAAAAGGAAGACGACGACGGAGATCCCGAGAGTCGCGACATCAATAACGAAGCCTTTTGGCGCAAACTCGCGTCGATTTTTCAAGAGACGAAGCGAATGATTGCAACCTGGACCGAAGAGGCAGGTATAGACCTCAGTCAGGTCGACGAAGACGAGATGGTCCTGATGGAAAAACGAAGATCTGATGCTGCTCAAGATGAACATGCCCTGGCTGCCCAAGACTACGCAGCGGCGGTTAGTCAGTGGTTTGCAGAGTTTGATCAGACCCTGGAAGCCAGTGATCTAGAGCCGACCGAGAGTGAGTTGGAAGAAAAGCAGCAAATCGAAGAAGCCCGAGACGTTATTGCCTGGTACCAATATCAGATCGCCGTTAAGCTCATGCGGGCGCTGTCATCGCAGACTGACGAAGCGGATTGGCGAGACGACGAAGCAGACGTCGAGCAGAACGATTCCGACGGATCGGCGAAAGTTGCCCTTATCGGAATCGATCGGTCAATTGGCGCCTGGAGTCTAATGCACATGTTTATGCAAGAACGGGCTGACTCAATAAAATCGCTGATCCTGCAACTGGAACGGCTGCGTCAGAAAGCCGAACTAAAGTTCCCCAACGCAAGAGACTTCATCAGACCCGGATTTGACGAAGTGCTCGGCGATGCTAACTAACTGATCGGCAAGGGGAGTTTGGTTATGGGGTATGGTTGTGGATAACTGTTTGTTTTGCCAGATTGCCGCAGGAACCACCTCCGCGGCCCTGGTTTTCGAGGACAGGTTGTCCGTAGCCTTTCTGGACCATCGTCCTTTGTTTCCCGGTCATTGCTTGCTCATCCCAAGAGATCACCACGAAACGTTGGGCGATCTGCCAGCGCCTCTGGTTGCCCCTTTTTTTGCAAACGTTCAACTGCTCTCGCAAGGAGTCGAGCAAGCTATGCAGGCCGAAGGTACGTTTGTGGCAATGAACAATCGTGTGAGCCAGAGTGTGCCGCATCTCCACGTGCACGTTGTGCCGCGTAAAAGAAAAGACGGTTTGAAAGGCTTTTTTTGGCCGCGAACTAAATACGAAAGCCAGGAAGAAATGCTGAGGGTACAGAAGGCCATTCGCGCGGCCGTGGAAAGTGAGTGAGTTTTCAAACACGACTCGAAAGGTTTTACGACGAGGAAATGCTCCCTCAAACATTAGCCGCGGATTAACGCGGATGAAACCGATCTGAAAGAACCTTCACTGAGGTTAATTGTCTGTTGTTGTTCAGATCCGCGCGCATCCGCGTGTATCCGCGGCCGATTTTCCGACTGAATGAGAAATAGCAAAAATTGAAACTTGCTTGCTTTTGTGGGTGGAGTTGCTAATTCATTGGAATATTGAGGTTTTCAAAAACCCAGTGTGGGCCAAGATCTCTTTTACTTTCGAAGTTAAAAAAATAAAACACACAAAAAATTGACGTACGCCTCGGCCTAACGTATAAAGCGCGTGTCACGAAGGTTACGGTCTTCGAGACCGACGAAGGGATCGGCAAACGGTGCGGTGACGCCCGTGCGAGAGAATCGGCAGGCGGACTGTTGATTCTAATGACGCCCTAAGACGAGGCCGAAAGGCTTAGCTAGAGAGGGCCGTGAGGCTTTCTCGAGCTACTCGGATAAAAACGAGTAGTACCCTTTGGAGAGGACCCGCCGAAGGGAAGCGAAAGCGGCTCAACGAAAGTTGAGCTTCGTTGCCGGAGCGTAACCGGCGGTGGAGGAAAAGCCACCAGACCAAAAACCTAGCGGCACCGCATTCGCAAGAATGCGAGATTTGTGAAAGCAGATCGTGTGCTGACCGGAGATCAAACTGACCGCCAGTTGATCATCGGGATACAAATCGGCAGCCTGTGTGTGTACATGCTGGGTTGCCATTCTATAGAAAGCTTCGGCGATCTATAGAAAAACGGATTGCGCTACTGCCAGCTTGCTGGGAGTAGCGCTTTTCGTTTTTTGAGGAGTTGCTCGCCTCATCAACCTTCTGAGATCTGAAATTTGAGATCTCAGATCTCACTCCAACGGCAAACGAGAGACTCGACGATGCCTTCCAACCGTTTGCGTGCCCTTACCTTTCACCCTCAAAAGGTGATATATCAAAGTAGACCAAACCCACGCAATACGAGAGTTCGGAAAAATTTTCGAGACGTCGGAACTCTCACCGATGGGGCAACCGATGCTCGCCTTTCCTGAATCTGACTAGTTCTTTTTGTTCAATTGACTGCCAGGGCCGCGAGTATTAACGCTCCGGAGCAGGCAGCCGGGTTTTCGGTTGGCTGAGAACCGATTCAGCCTCCCGTTCTTTTTTGCAATTAACCTCGCACTGGAAAACGGAATCAGGAACGCATGAAGGAGATAAACAATGACCGAAGCACGAATGCAAGAGACCACTGAGTTTGCGCCCGGCACATTTTGTTGGGTCGAACTGGGCACTACCGATGGTCAGGCCGCTAAGAAGTTTTACACTGAACTATTCGGCTGGACCTTCAACGACAGTCCCGTCGGTCCTGACATGGTTTACACAATGCTTAAGCAGGACGGCAAAGACGTCGGCGCTCTTTACAAAATGCCCGGCGAGATGACGTCGCAGGGTATTCCCCCATATTGGTTGTCGTATGTGTCAGTAACCAGCGCGGATGAATCATCTGAGAAGGCCAAGTCGCTGGGTGGCACCCTCATGAAAGAGCCTTTTGACGTGTTTGATGTAGGACGCATGTCAGTGGTTCAGGATCCTACCGGGGCGGTGTTTGCGCTTTGGCAGCCCCTTAAGCACAAAGGTGCGGGAATCGTGAATGTTCCCAACTCGTTTTGCTGGAATGAACTCGCCACTAAAGACTCGGCGAAGGCTGGGGACTTTTACGCAGGACTCTTCGGTTGGACAAAGAACGCTCAGGACATGGGACCGATGACCTACACAATGTTCGTTAATGGCGAGCGACCAGCCGGCGGAATGTATGAGCCCCCACCTGAGATGGGTGACGTGCCTCCAAACTGGTTAGTTTATTTTGCGGTCGACGACTGCGATGCCAAAGCTCAAAAAGCCACCGAACTTGGCGGCAAGGTTTGTGCGCCACCGAGTGACATTCCAGGCATTGGACGTTTCGCGGTAATTACGGATCCGCAGGGAGCTGCATTCGCAATCATCAAGCTTGCCAATCCACAGTGACCTCTGCGCTAAGTCGATCATGTCGCGAGTGTGCTCTGTGCACTCCGTGGTGTAAGATAACCACTGAGTCACGGAGCATACTTACTTTATACAAGCGTAATGAAATCACGCCTCGTCTGGCTTCTACTGTGCGGCATTTGGGGCTCGACCTGGCTTTTCATAAAGGTCGGTCTTAATGATCTGCCGCCGTTGTCCTTTGCCGCCATCCGCTTCGTGATTGCCGCTCTAATTCTGTGGGTAATTGTCGCTGTTCGAAATCTTGATCTCCCGAGCTCGAGATCTGACTGGCTTATGCTGGCCGGCACCGGTGTGCTGGCGTTTACTGTTAACTACGGTCTGATCTTCTGGGGTGAGCAGTACATCTCATCAGGTCTCGCCGCTCTTCTTCAGGCCACCATTCCCGCGTTTGGTTTGCTCTTCGCGCATCTGCACTTGCCGGCCGAACGAATGACGACCGCGAAAGCGTTTGGAGTAGTGCTGGGAGTGCTGGGAGTCGGAGTGATCTTTTCAAATCAGTTGAGTCTTGCCGGCCCGAGGGCTTTCGCCGGCTGCGTGGCCATTGTGATCAGCGCGGCGGGCGCCGCATATTCAAACGTGCTGGTAAAGGCGCATGGCGGAAAGTTCGAACCGACGATAATCGCCGCCACCCAAATGTCCTTTGGTCTGATTCCAATCCTCACGCTGGGCCTGATTTTAGAAGGCAACCCGTTGCACTTCCGTTGGACCAGGACAGCCTTCCTTGCACTTTTTTACCTGGCCATAGTCGGCACGGTAATCGCCTTCATCCTCTATTACTGGCTGGTGCAGCATATCGAGGTGACGAAGTCCATGCTCATCGCGCTAGTGACGCCGGTGACCGCAGTCATACTCGGAATGATTGTCTTGGACGAGCAGTTGGATTGGCGCACAGTCGTCGGTGGCGCGCTGATCCTTGGTGGTATCGCGCTCGTGGTTGTTCGCCGGTCGACAAGAGAAGGGGCCGCGCTTGCAGCGATCGAGCCGCTCTAACCAAGGAGTAAATTAAGGCGCTACCCAAAGTTTTACTGCGGAATCATCAGGCAGCTGAGCATGGATATACGCCTCCACAACCTGCTCGACTAGTGGGGCCTCGTGCAGTGGATAGAATTCAGGAAGTTTTCTCAGTTGGGCAAGCTGTTCGGCCAGCAGCCAAAACCCGCCGATCTCGGCGCCGAAGTAGTTCGGAATTGCCAATTCCAATGCGGTGCGATGTACTGCTCTCAAATACTTCGCCGAATTGTGATCAGTTTCAACCGTGCAATCGCTGAGCGCGAAGCCAACAAACATCAAGTCAGTTTTCAACCGCTCTTCTTTTTTAGAGCCAAACATAGTTTCTGAACCGCTAGTGCTCTGTCTCTAGACTTCTCGGCCGACACCCGTTGAATTCACAGACTAAAGTCTGTGCCACGGGCAGATGCATGACACTCATGTTTGAATCGGAGCCAGCCCGTCGTACCTGCGTATTAGCCCGCGGACCACGCCCTGAATCTGAATCCGCTCTGGCGTTTTGATGAAGATAGGTTTGAACTGCGGATTCGCCGGCTCAAGTCGAATAAAGTCAGGCTCGCGATAAAATTTCTTCACAGTCGTGTAGTTTTCATCAATTAGTGCCACAACCATTTGACCATTCTGGGCGGTTTGTTGTGCGGAAACGATAATCGTGTCCCCGTCCTGGATGTTTTCCTCAATCATGGAGTCGCCACGTACGCGCAGTGCAAACGTACGGCCCTGTCCGATCATGTCGCGTGGAACTGAAACAGTATCGTGGGTGAGAATCGCTTCGATCGGTTGGCCTGCAGCAACGGTGCCGAGCAGCGGAACCTCGTAATCATCGCTCGTAGTCTCTTGAGGCACCACTTCGATTCCGCGGCTGACATTGGGAATACGCTTGATGAGTCCTTCACGCTCCAGAGCTGACAGAATGCTATGGACGCTTGCTGAGGAACTCATTCTGAATTGTTTTCCAATCTCCGCAATGGTTGGGGGTTGCCGATTTACCTCTATAAAGCGGCTAATAAATTCATAGACCTGCCTTTGACGGGCCGTTACAGCCATCTCGCCTCCTCTCTTGTATCAATCCCAGGGTTTATGCTAGATTTTCGACGATAAGCGAAAATCGAGCGAATATTACCGAATGAAGGTGGAGGCGTCAAGCCAAATAAACCTCGTGAACCTAGTGAGTGCCGAGCCCTGAGCGTAGGCCGATCAGGAATTAGTTCTTCTGCGGAAAGGTCTGAAGACTTGCGAGTGGGCATGTTCTTCCGGAATTAAACGTTTGGAGGATTTTATAAATCATGAGAGCTGCAATTTCCAAAGCCGAAATTGAGTCTGAAATTGCGAGTCGCTTTGCTGCGGCCTTCAAACTCGCTGAAAAACCCCCCGGCGCCGTTATGTCCACGGGAATTCCGGAAGTCGACTCTCTGAGCGGAGGCATTCCACGCGGAGGGATTACGGAGATCTTTGGATCGGCATCCTCAGGTCGGACGAGCTTTATACTTTCTGCGCTGGCTCAAGCTACAAAGCACGAAGAAGTTTGTGCGCTGGTCGACACAAACAATGTGTTCGATCCCGAATCGGCAGCTGAAGCCAGAATAGATTTTGATCGTTTACTCTGGATTCGTTGTACCAATAATTTAGAGCACGCATTTAAAGCAGCCGACCTGGTGTTGCAAGGGGGCGGCTTTGGGCCGGTCATACTGGATTTGGGAAGTGTGCCCGGCAAAGACGCGCGCCGAATTATCTCGTCCTGGTGGTATCGCTTTCGCCGCGTATTAGAAAATACCCCGACAGCTTTGATCGTGCTGACGCAGGAAGCATGTGTCCGATCCTGCGCAGCGCTGACATTAGAGTTGCAAAATAAAGAGATAGTTTGGTCTCAACCAGGGAAGTGGTCAGTTGTTGAGGATAACGTTCGCCAGACAGACAGTCGTCGCGTTCTTTCTCCCGTTGTTAAGATTTCCCAGCGACTCGCAGTGAGCCCATCATCGGTTACCCATGCAAGTATCCTGCGTACCAAGGCAATTTACGTTGAGCGTCACCGGCCGGTTACAACCGCTGTCAGGATGGTTCAGTTTATTGCTCGAGCGCTCTGACTTTCAATTCTTTCCCGCCATAGAGGCACAGATATAAGCTGGGTCCAATCCTTCTGCCCTTGCTCGATGTTAAACCGGCGAACCTTGACAGTGTTCGGTAATTTTCGCTAATCTTCGGTCTCAGGGTTTTTGATCCCTAAAATGTCTAAAACCAGGGTGGAACATGTTCGCATGTATCTATAGCCAGGCTTTTCCCGATGGAGTGTCATTGGGGGATTTTGCTTATTCTTTCTCGCCTTTGGTGGAAGAAACGGCTGTCGATACGGTGGTTATCGATACGGAAGGCTGTGAACTGCTTTTTGGCTCGGCCTATGAGCTAGCTAATGAAATTGCGAATCGCGCTCGGAAGTCGAAAGAGACTGGCGGCCTCGGATGTAAGGTCAATGTTGCTTTAGCCGAAAATCCAGATGCAGCGATACAAGCAGCGCGGTTCTTTAAGGGCATCACTTTTATCTCTTCAGGCGAGGAACTTACGGCTTTGGGTGATTTACCCGTCGAGGCCCTTCGTCTTGAGTCAAGTCCAAAATCCAAAGTCCAAAATCCAAAGTCTGAAGGAAAAACTTCAATGACAAATGAACAGACGTTGGACCCTGGACCCTGGACTTTGGACGACAAGATCAGATCTCAGAAAGTTGAAGAGATTCTTGCCACACTGAAGCTGTGGGGCATTCAAACCTTTCGTGAGTTTGCCGCGTTGCCGGTCACAGGAGTGTCAGAGCGTTTGGGGCAAGAGGGAGTCAATCTACAGCAACTTGCCAGAGGTAAAACGGAAAGGTCTTTAAAACTCAAACAAGCTGCTCCGGTTTTCGAGAATTCGATTGAGTGGGAGCACCCACTCGCGGAGCTCGAGCCACTCTCTTTCATCTTTGCCCGCCTGCTCAATCAGCTCTGCGCAAGTTTGAATGCTTATGCGTTGGCGACTAATGAAGTACGAGTGCTGATGAGACTCGAAGATCAAACTCTACATGAGCGCAAACTAAACCTTCCTTACCCCATGCGAGACCACAAGGGCTTTTTGAAGTTGTTACTGCTCGATACGGAAATGCATCCGCCGCAATCTCCGGTTGTTGGTATCACGATCGCCTGCGAACCGGTAAAGCCTCGTGTGTTGCAGAACGGGCTCTTTATTCCACTGTCGCCGCAGCCTGAGAAGCTGGAACTTACTCTCGCCCGTCTGGCTAAGCTGGTTGGTGCAGAAAATACCGGCTCGCCTGAGTTGGTTGATACGAACCGGCCAGACGCTTTTCGCCTGAAGCGGTTTGTGGTGAAGACAACACAAGGAAAAAAAATACGTACCGGCAAAAAGACTGCGGGTCCCGAAAAGCAATTCCCCCTCTCTGTTTCTTCCGAATCACTCTCAGTAATTGGCTTCCGAGTTTTTCGGCCCCCGTTGCGAGCGATGGTCGAGGCCAACCGAGGTTACCCAACACAGATCAGCGCGTGGGGAGAGAACCGAAGTGTGCATGGAAAGGTTTTGCGGCTGGGTGGTCCCTGGCGCACCACTGGTGATTGGTGGCGGGGCTCGAGTTGGGCGAGAGACGAATGGGACGTGGTAGTTGAAAATCGATCAGAGGGTTCGCTGACGGGTAGACATAAAGATCCGCCGTTACAAGTTTTCTACCGTATTTATCGCGAGCTGAGTAGTGGGACCTGGTTTGTTGAAGGAATTTATGACTAAAGTTCACATTGCCGATTGCCAATTGCCGATTGCCGATTGGTCTTGGGACGTGAAGCACGCTTAAACCTGTAGCGAGTCGGAAAATAAGTCGCCAATTGGCAATGAGTTACGTTGAATTACATGCGCGATCAGCATTCAGCTTTCTCCAAGGCGCTTCGCTGCCGGAAGAATTGATAGCTGCGTGTCTGGCGCTGAAAATGCCGGCGATGGCCTTGCTGGATCGAGACGGTGTGTACGGCGCTCCACGTTTTCATATGGCCGCGAAGAAGAATGGCATCAAGGCTCATATCGGGGCAGAAATAACCGTCCAAAGTCCTCACCCAGTCCAAAGTCCAAAGTCCAAAGTCCAAAGCCGAAAACAAGGCGTTGGACATTGGACATTGGACGTTGGACAAACATTGGAGGCTGGAAAAACCCCTCCGCGTCTTCGGCCTCAGGTCATGACCATTCCTGTCCTCGTTCGTAATCGTCTCGGATATCAAAATCTCTGCCGGCTAATCACGCTGATGAAGTTGCGCGTGCCGAAGCATGCCAAACCCGGGGAGTGTGCAGTTACACCTGATGAACTGGCACGGCATGCACAAGGATTGATCTGTTTGACGGGGGGAGAGGACGGGCCGCTGGCAACGAGAGACGAGGAGACGCGGGGACGGGGTGACACGGAGAAAATGCGGAAGATTGGCGAATGGTTGTTAGACATTTTTGGAAAAGGAAATGTTTATGCCGAATTGCAGCGCCATTTCAATCGTCACGAGGAAGCGCGCAATCAGGCAGTGGCCGAGATTGCGTCGCGGTTACATTTACCGTTGCTGGCCACCAACGGCGTTTGCCATGCAACTCCCGCTCAACGCGAAGTTGCCGACGTATTTACCTGTCTGAGGAATCATGTGCGTTTGGAAAGCGCGGGGCGTCTGTTGGCAAAAAACTCTGAAGCATATCTGAAATCGCCGCAGACGATGAGCAGGCTCTTCGCGGACTTGCCTGAAGCGATTGCCAACACTCTCGAGCTTTCCGCACGGTTGGAGTTTACGCTGGCTGATCTTGGCTACGAGTTTCCCAAGTATCCCGTCACGGCCGGCGAGACAATGATGTCATTTCTGCGTAAACGTACCGAAGAAGGCGCCCGGCTGCGTTACACGGGCCGCAATGGTGTGCCGGCATATGAGCGCGCGCGGCAGCAAATTGAGCATGAGCTGACTCTGATCAAAAAGCTCAAACTCGAAGGTTACTTCCTGATCGTTTGGGATATCGTCCAGTTTTGCCGGCAACAAGGAATTCTAATTCAGGGGCGCGGCTCTGCAGCAAACAGCGCCGTTTGTTATAGCCTGGGAATTACCGCTGTCGATCCAGTGGGCATGGAACTGTTATTCGAGCGTTTTCTTTCAGAGGAACGCGGCGAATGGCCAGATATCGATCTGGACCTGCCGAGCGGCGATCAGCGCGAGCGGGCAATCCAATATGTCTATGAGCGCTACGGAAAACTTGGCGCGGCGATGACGGCGAATGTCATAACTTATCGAGGGCGATCGGCGGCGCGCGAAGTGGGCAAGGTTCTTGGTTTTGACGACCAAACACTAGGACGCCTTTCCGGGTTAGTGCACACCTGGGAATGGAAGGATCCAAATGATTCGACGGAGCGACAGTTTCGCGAGGCGGGACTCGATATTCGCAACCCGCGCATTAAAAAGTTCTTTCAGCTTTATAAAGCAGTTCAGGATCTGCCGCGCCACCTGGGTCAACATTCTGGTGGCATGGTGATCTGCCAGGGACAGCTTGATTCGGTTGTCCCGCTTGAGCCGGCGGCAATGCCTGGCCGAGTCGTTGTGCAATGGGACAAGGAAGATTGCGCCGATCTGGGATTAATTAAGGTGGATCTGCTCGGGCTTGGCATGATGGCGGTACTGGAGGATTCGATCCGGTTGATCCGTGACGCTTATGAAGAAGAGGTTGATCTTGCGCACCTTCCTCAGGACGATGCGGCAGTTTATGCAGCGTTGCAGAAGGCCGATACGATTGGAATGTTTCAGGTGGAGAGCCGTGCCCAGATGTCTTGTCTCCCACGGCTTCATCCACAAAAGTTCTACGACATCGTGGTCCAGGTAGCGATCATTCGTCCGGGTCCCATTGTCGGTAATATGGTGCATCCATATTTGAAACGCAGGCGGGGTCGTGAGCCAGTTATTTACCCTCATCCTTTGCTTGAATCTACCTTGAAGCGCACTCTCGGAGTCCCTCTTTTCCAGGAACAGCTTTTAAAGATGGCGATGCTCTGTGCGGGTTTCTCTGGCGGTGAAGCGGAAGAGCTGCGGCGCGCGTTTGGCTTCAAACGATCGGAAGCACGCATGAAAGAAGTTGAGGTGAAGCTGCGTCTGGGCATGGAGCGCAATTGCATCACCGGCAAAGCTCAAGATGCAATTGTGCAGGCGATCACTTCATTTGCGCTGTATGGTTTTCCCGAATCACATGCCGCCAGTTTTGCTTTGATTGCCTACGCCAGTGCTTATCTCAAGTGTCATTACCTCGCGGCCTTCACCGCTGCGATTCTCAACAACCAGCCAATGGGTTTCTATCAACCATTCACGCTTATCAAAGACGCGCAGCGACATGGATTGAAGGTGAAGCCCGTGGATGTGACGTGTTCGGATTGGCTGTGCACAATTGAACAGGAGGTCTCAGGTGTCGGGTGCCGGGTGCCGGAAGAGGTGCCGGGTGCCGGGTGTCGGGTGCCGGAAGATGGGGAGACACGGGGACGCGGAGACACGGTGACGCATAGATACTCGATGCCTGGCACCCGGCACCTGACACCTGGCACCCGACACCCGACACCTGGCACCCGGCACCTGACACC